>NZ_JAUSUQ010000009.1 GCF_030814135.1 Caldalkalibacillus uzonensis
TTTCATCCATTTTGTTAATTCCCTACCGCGCTTCCGCTTGGGGGCCTTTTCATCCAGTTAACGGCTTTGCCATTACCTGTATGAAAAGGGAAATAAATCTCCAACAAATATTTTACTCATACCAAAGGTGTCTAAGCGGGACTCGTTCACATATGCCCTTCCTTCAATTGTTTCCAAATCCTTTGGGCAGCGATAATTCCCCAAACGATACCGGCCAAAGGAATCACAAGGGTAACGATAAGCACTGAACCAATGTTTAACTCATCTAAGACAATACTTAACACGATCAGTAACAGACCCGCCAAGACCATAGCCAAGCTCATTCTTTTATTAAACACCTGGTTTACTTCCTGGGAACGATGACCCGGCCACCAGGGGATATTGACAGGCAAGTGGCTGCGGTAAAAAAGTAATCCTAACAATACAAAAAACAAACCTATTAATAGATCAACACCGATCCGGAGCCACCATGTGTGTGAATCAGTGCCAGGCATATTCCAATATATGACGTAAGCCTGTATGCTAATAAACATGACTGTTAAAAACACTTTAAGAAAGGCAAATAGGCGGGCCATTTCCTGTTTTTGTTTCCCGGTTAGTCCCCCGCTCTCTCCGCCATTCTGCTGAGCGTCTTCTTCAGAGTCAGTCTGAAAATAATACATCCAAGAAAGCGCCAGCCAGTGCATGAGATTATTAAACAGGACAAGCCCCATGCCCAATACTGGGATAAACCACAGGGTAAAGGATGAGGATTCATAACGAGTAGGCTCACCGGAAGGATTGAAATGAACGGCAATCTTCTCAGGTAACATAGGCCGAAAAAGAACTCCTGTCACCAGTGCAGCCAAAAGAAGCAGATATAACACCACATCCAATGCAGAGATGAGCGGCGGCCGCTCAGGAGCTTGCGTCCTATAATGATTTGTACCCATAACTTGCACTCCTTCTTTAAGGATAAAGGTATACTTTAAACATTTTCCTGACCAGACTTCCTAACCATTCTGCATATCCCTATTATCTGACCAAACTTTATCCGGTAAAATAAAAAAGCAACTGACGCTTGAGGATAAGCCGTTACTTTGATGACTTACTATGTTACTTTTCATGCGATCTTGATCAAGCAATAGAAATTATTTACATAATCCTGGTGAGCCCGGCAGGACTCGAACCTGCATCGACGGCTTAGGAGGCCGCTGCTCTATCCCGTTGAGCTACGGGCTCAATAATTGACCATTAAAATAGCTAACACGAGGTTATTATACCATGCTTAGAGCCTTTTGTCAGCTGGACTTATTGTTCACATTTAAATAAGATGCCAAGGCCTTACAGATTACTTATTCTTTAGATTAAAAATTTCATGCTCAAGCTGGGCAATTTTATAGTCATAAAACTTCAAATCTTCTTTTCTGACCATGTTTTCTTCTATTTGCTTCAGCCTCACTTCCATCCTTGCTGTACGTTCACCAATTTCGAGTACTGCCCGGCGAACATAAGGAAAGTCTTTGACTTTTTCCTCTATATTGGCTACTCTGTTTTCAATTTTGGCAATGTCATCCTTCGTTGCCATGTTGGCGATGTCATCCTTTGTCGCCATGTTGGCGATGTCATCCTTCGTTGCCATGTTGGCAATGTCATCCTTTGTCGCCATGTTGGCGATGTCATCCTTCGTTGCCATATTGGCAATGTCATCCTTCGTTGCCATGTTGGCGATGTCATCCTTTGTCGCCATGTTGGCGATGTCATCCTTCGTTGCCATATTGGCAATGTCATCCTTCGTTGCCATCGCCTTTTTTATGGATTCAATTTCTTGTAAAACCATATCCAATTTATCCATGAGACCAGTCTCCTCATTTCAAAAAGATTAGATTAAGAACAAATGTTCTACATATGTTTAATATAGCAAATAAATAAGAATAATTCAACGAAAATATTAAAAAAATTGCGGTCTACAACTTGTTACTAAACGGGGCTTGAATACACCTAAGGGTATTAAGTGACGTTAAGAAGTTAACACCTTCACTTCTATACGTTTATTGTTCTTGCCTTTGCTTTTCACTTTTGTGATTTGCAGAATGCCTATTTCACCTGTCTCCTTTACGTGTGTTCCTCCGCAGGCCTGCTCATCAATATCACCAATTTTTACTAAGCGAATATCCTGTACTGCTGGAGGCAAGAGACTGACCAGTGTTTTAATTACACCCGGCATTTGTTCAGCTTCTTCCCGGCTGACAACGCGGAATGACACTGGATGATTGGCCTTGATTTGCCGGTTGGTTTCAGCTTCGATCTCCTTGATTTCCTCCTCAGACAGGTCTGACAAGTTGTTGAAGTCAATACGTGCCCGGCGTTCATAAATTTGGTTACCTGTACACAACGATCCATATTTGTTGTACACTACAGCGCCCAGCACATGCAATAAAGTGTGGTGCCGCATCAGGTTGTAACGTCTTTCCCAGTCCAAAACGAGTTGCACTTGATCCTTGGCTAATCGGTTTGCATTTTTAGTATAGTGAACAATTTGCCCATTTTGCTTTTTCACCTTGTACACTTCAAACTCCTGTCCGTTCTGTACAAGAAAACCGGTATCATGCTCTTGACCCCCTCCCCCCGGGTAAAAGATAGTTTGGTCAAGGATCACTTCCTCTCCATTAATTTGAACTACTTGTGCATTACACGATTTCAGATAACTGTTT
Organism: Caldalkalibacillus uzonensis; assembly: GCF_030814135.1. Classification (NCBI taxonomy): domain Bacteria; kingdom Bacillati; phylum Bacillota; class Bacilli; order Caryophanales; family Bacillaceae; genus Caldalkalibacillus; species Caldalkalibacillus uzonensis. The sequence continues at coordinate 2,694 of NZ_JAUSUQ010000009.1, forward strand.
TCCAGAAACAACGCTATGGTCATGTCATTTCCCTCCTGGCCCAACAATGACTTTTTTAAAAAGATATCTTGTATAATCCAATGTTATCTTTATTTTAAACTTATCATTACCGTATATAAAGAGCGCTCCAATTGATAACTTAGCTTACAGCGAAAAGTAAGCTATAATAAGTGTAGCATAATGCAACAAAAGGTGGTGTAAAAGGTGAAGAAAATAAAAGCATTAGTGATCGCTCCCTATCCGGGATTAAAACAGCTGGCTAACACACTGGCCAAAGAACAAACATTATTTGATATAACAGTAAGGCAAGGAGATTTAGAAGAAGCAATCCCCATTGCCAAACAATTTGAAAAAGAAGGTTATGACCTGATTATCAGCCGCGGCGGAACAGCCCGGTTGTTAAGGGAACATACATCATTGCCGGTCATTGAGATACAGGTATCAGGGTATGATATTCTGCGTACGTTAACCTTGGTTAAGGATTATAATACTGGCTTTCATCTCATAGGATTCCCTAACATTTGCCAGGGATTTGTCTCAGTATCTAATTTGTTACAGATTAACATCCCCCATACCATTATCCATTCCCAGGAAGAGGTAAGACAAGCTGTTCAAACAGCCAAAGCTGGTGGGGCCCGGATCATTATAGGAGACACAATTACGTATAAAACGGCAGAGGAATACGGCCTGCAAGGAATACTGATTACGTCAGGCAAAGAGTCGCTATTAGAGGCATTTGAACAAGCAAGACAAACCTATGATATTATTGAAAACATGACTAAAAAGGTGCAAGCCTATGCACAATTACTGCAAAGGACAAAAGAACCCATTATCATTTATGATCAACAAGGAATCATTCAATTGGCCAACCCATCGTTTAAGAAAATGTTGCCTGCAATTGATGAAGAAGACATGAAAGGTTCTTCTGTTTATACCTATTTGCCGTTTTTAAAGCATATTGATACACATTCAAATCAAAAAACAGAAGCTCAAGAAACTTCACATATGATAACGATTAATGGGCAAATGATTGAAGTTAACAAAGGAAGCTTAGAGTTGGCCCAGGGTAGCAAACAGTACTATTTAAGATTTTCTACTCAGTTAAATCATTCAAATGGGAAGCATGCTATATCCATCATGACAACCACACCCGCCATTAGCTCTTTTTCCCAAATTCTCGGTACCAGCCAAGCCATAAAAAATGTGATTGAACAAGGGCAAAGCCTGGCACAACAAACCGGCCCAATTGCATTGTACGGTGAAAACGGAACAGGAAAGAAAACATTAGCTGGTATTATCCATAGTTCCGGCCTGCAACAAGAGGGAGACTTTTTACTGATCCGCATCAATCATGATTCTCAGGAGGCTATGGAACGTTTAATACAGCTATTAGGCAATATTGACTTGGGAACACTTGCAATACAAGGAATTGAGTGTTTGGCAATCAACAAGCAAGAGAAAATTACAGCGGCGATTGAGACGAAAAAGTGCCAGGTTATTTTTATATTCACCGAAAGTCCACTTGATTTACTTCAAAAGAAAAAATTGTCTCCTGAACTGGCTAAGCAAGTTAAGAAGAGGCAGATCAGATTGCCTTCGCTCAAAGAACACTTGGAAGATTTGAACGAATATATTAGGATGTTTATCGCCCAATATAATGTGAAATTTGGGAAGCAAATTGTAGGTATTCGTGATCAGGCATTAAACCTGCTTTATGAACATTCTTGGCCAGGAAATTTGAGTGAATTAAGCGATGTGATCGCCAAGGCGGTCCATTCAGCCACTGGAGAGTATATCGATCAAAATGACCTTGTCCCTCATCTACAAGCGATTGATCATTGTGGTGATTTAGAAAAAGTGCCCATTGATTTGAATAAGCCATTGGCAGAAATCGAAAAAGATATTATTACGAGAGTATTACAGGAAGAAAATATGAACCAAACCCGAGCCGCTCAGAGACTGGGGATCAATCGAAGCACTTTATGGCGAAAACTAAAATAACGTTGCATATTGCAACGTTATTTTAGTTCTTTTAATTTTTTCATAAAAAACTATTGTTTTATATAACAATTTTTATTAAAATCAAAGTGAAAGCGCTTAGAAAAATAGATATGAGCATAAAATGTTTTATTTTGCAACAAAGCAATTAGTTTAAAGGGGGTAGTCACATGAAGATCAAGGCAACACTTGATCGGATTCCTGGCGGGATGATGGTTGTACCGTTGTTGTTAGCGGCAACCATTAATACCTTTGCACCGGATCTGCTTAGAATTGGAGGCTTTACAGAAGCGCTATTTGTTAATGGTGCAAGCGCTTTAATCGCCCTGTTTTTGCTTTGTGCAGGGGCTCAAATTAACTTAAGAAATATAGGCGTCGCTATTGGAAAAGGCACCACCCTGCTGGTTGTTAAGTGGGTTGTCGGTGCTGCTGTAGGATTACTTGCTTATATCATGGCTGGACCAAATGGTTTGTTTTTGGGCTTGGCGCCTATTGCCATCATTGCCGCTATGACTAACAGCAACGGCGGTCTGTACATGGCCATTGTCGGACAGTACGGTAAAGAAGATGATAAGGCAGCTTACTCTATCTTAGCCCTAAACGACGGACCTTTCCTAACCATGGTGGCGCTGGCCATCTTTGGGGCGATGGGCTTTGTTGACGGCATGTTCCCTGTAACCGCGTTTATCTCTGTCTTACTCCCGGTTGTTGTTGGAATGATCTTAGGTAACTTCGACTCTGAAATGAGGGATTTCTTGGCAAAAGGAAGCGATATGCTGATTCCGTTCTTTGCCTTTGCTTTGGGAATGGGCATTAACTTTGAAGCCATCATCCAGGGTGGTTTGAGCGGTGTCATGTTAGGTGTAGCCACCGTGCTGCTAACTGGAACTGCAGGCTATCTGGTCTTTAAAGCTTTTGGGTGGAATCCTATCGTCGGAGCAGCAGAAGGTTCTACGGCAGGTAATGCAGTGGCCACTCCAGCTGCTATAGCTGCGGCCAATGCATCTTTTGCCAGTGTGGCTGATCTGGCTACGGTCCAGGTGGCAGCCAGCACCGTAACCACAGCCATTTTATTACCCATTTACATTGCCTTCCTGGTTAAACGCTTAGAAAAGAAAAACAAGCTGCAGCAATACTATCAATCAGCAAATTAGTCTGTAAGGCCCAGGTCCATGGCTTGGGCTTTACCCCATTTAATGAGGTGATCCATGCATGAAAATCGCAATCATTGCTGACGATTTAACAGGAGCCAATGATAGCGGGGTTCAACTGGCCCGCTATGGTTTAAAAACATCTGTATTGCTTGATCCCCAGCCGGGGCACTGGGTGAGCAGTGATGCCGTCGTAATAGATACAGACAGCCGTTCAGTTTGTGCAGAAGAAGCTTATCGACGAGTAAAAGCTGCAGCCCAGATGGTTAAAGCATATCATCCGATTATCTATAAAAAAATAGATTCTACGCTGAGAGGGAATATTGGAGCTGAGATAGACGCCGTCTATGATGCCATTCAACCCGCTTTTGTCGTGATCGCTCCCGGCTATCCCCAAAACGGGAGAACCGTGAGCAATGGATATCATTATTTACATGGCACATTATTGCATGAAACTGAGATTTCAAGAGATCCCAAGAGTCCTGTACGGGAATCTTATATCCCCGCCTTACTTGCCAGCCAGACCAAAAGGCCAGTGGGACTGATTACTCGTAAGACCTTGCAACTTGGGTTTGAGGAGTTTAAAAACAAGCTGGATGAATGGCGCTTAAAGGAAACACCTTATATTGTTTTTGACTCTGAAACAGAAGAAGATCTGCAAAATCTGGCACAATATGTGCATGATATAGATGAAGCAGTGGTATGGGTTGGTTCTGCGGGTTTGGCCAATCACTTGCCAGAAATCTATCACTGGCAGAGGCCAAAAAAAGAGATCATGATCCCGGAAAATCAAGATCCCGTGTTATTTGTCGTGGGAAGTGTCAGCCAAGTTTCAAGAAAACAGTTAGACCGCGCTTTAGCCTTGTCTGACGTCAAGGGAATACAACTTCATTCTTTACAACTGGTGAGAGGAAATAAATGCCGTTCGGAGGAAACCGAAAGAGCCCTGCAGCAAGCCAAGCAGTGGGCTGAACAGGGATATCATATCGCCCTCTATTCCTCTGCCTCTCCCCATGAGGTGAAACAAGCACAAGAAGAAGGTAAAACAAGAGGATTAACCCCTGCGGACGTCGGCAATCTGATCAGTGAAAGCCTGGGAATGGTTGCCTCTAAGCTGATCCAATTAGGTTACTTTAAGGGCATGTTGCTGACAGGTGGAGATACGGCCAGACAAGTATGTAACAATCTTGGCGTCAAGGGATTCGAATTGCTGGATGAACTGGAAACCGGAGTGCCAATAGGTACATTAATCAATGGTCTAAACCAGTATGTGATCACAAAAGCGGGGGCCTTTGGTTCTGAACATACTTTTATTCGTGCAATCAAACGATTACAAGGAGTAGATGCAAAATGAAACCTGTGATAGGCATTACCATGGGGGACGCTGCCGGCATAGGACCGGAAATTATTGTTAAAGCGCTGAAAGATGTATCAATCTATGAGCAATGTCAACCTGTTGTGATTGGGGATGCCAAAATTTTAGAAAGGGCCAATCAAATCACAAACTCGGGATTAACGATTAGACCGATCTCAAACCTCCAGGAAGCAGCCTGCCGTTATGGTACCATTGATTGCATTGATTTGGATTTACTTCCACCCGACTTACCTTTTGGCAAGGTATCTGCAGCAGCTGGCGACGCAGCTTTTCAATATGTCAGTCATGCCATCGAGCTGGCCAAAAAAGGTGAGATTCAGGCGATCTGCACCGCTCCCCTCAATAAAGAGGCACTGCATAAAGGAGGGCACATGTACCCGGGCCATACAGAAATATTGGCTGATTTAACAGGCACCGAAGATTATGCCATGATGCTCTCATCACCAAAGCTTAAAGTGATTCACATCACCACGCATGTGGGCTTAATTAAAGCCATTGAAATGATCAATCCAGAGCGGACATATAAGGTCATTAAATTGGCACATGAAACCCTGACAAAGGCAGGAAAAGAATATCCAAGCATTGCTGTCTGCGGAATCAATCCTCATGCCGGTGAAAATGGCTTGTTTGGTAATGGTGAGGAAGAAGAAAAACTACTGCCTGGTATCCGCAAGGCCCAATCAGAAGGAATCAATGTATCTGGCCCGCATCCGGCGGATACACTCTTCTTCCGTGCAGGACGTGGTGATTTTGATATTGTGGTTGCCTGTTATCACGATCAAGGACACGGGCCTATAAAAGTACTTGGTCTGGAAGCAGGTGTTAATATTACTGTTGGATTAAAAGGGGGCATTATCCGTACATCTGTTGATCATGGGACTGCTTTTGATATTGCAGGGAAAAATATAGCTGATGAACGCAGTATGATTGAAGCTATTCGGGTGGCTGTAGAATTAGCTCCGAAAAGTTAGTTCAAATATGAGACAGAATATGTACGTAACGCCTTAAGGAAATTGATCGTCCAGGATCTCATGGATATTGTTCTAGACCGATGCCATTTGGTCGGGCGGCATGCCGCAAAATTGGTATCTTGGCATCGGTCTTTGGAAAAGTTCGCATTCCCCATTTTCACAAGTTGAACTTTGTTCACTTACCAGAATGGCCAGGCGGTCAAACTCTCTGGCTAACCTACCAGTTCTTGGTACAATTGCTCTTATCCAACGTTAAATTAGCCCTCAAGGCAAGTCCGATAGGTTAGAATACCATTGTCTTCTTCCTCTAAAATGTCTCCCCGTTCGACTAGGAGATCTAAATGACCTGCCGTCTCAGAAACTGTTAACATGGGCTCCGATTGATATTTAGTCGGAAACAGGGCCTGCACAATTTCAAAACCGCTTTTCGGACCGTCTTGAATAATCTCCTTGATATCCTGGGCCCGTTTTTGTGCATGATTCAGCCGTTCACTGACCAATTGCGGTACATTTTCCACCGGCTCACCATGGCCGGACAGGACGATGTCAATCGGCATATGTGCACATTTTATCAGGTTTTCATGATATTGCATCAGGGGCTTCACTCGTGGTTGATCAGGATCAGCCGGAGGTTCAATCAGGGCGTTAGACGAGATGTGTTTGATGATATGGTCACCACCGATCAACACTTTATCGGAGGCCCGGTAGAAGGAAATGTGGCTTTGGGCATGACCTTTCGTTTCGATCACACGCCACCCCGGTAATCCGGGCACACGATCACCTTCAAGCAGCTCCCCATCCAGATCCGTATGGCAGGAATACTTATCCATCATTTTGAGAGCTAGATAGACCCCACCTCTCAATTCAGCTGGTACGCCGAAACGCTCTAAAAAGGTGGTGTAAAAGCGAAGGTACCAGTCCGCAAACTTCTTATCTTGACGCAGCCAGACACGGCAGTTGGGGTGGCCATAGACAGGCACCGGATTGTCCAGCAAAATGCGGTCTAATAAACCGACATGATCCACATGATGGTGGGTTAAGACAATTTGTTCAAGATCATGGATGCTGTACCCTCTTGTGGACAGCTCCTGCTTTAACAGATCAAAATTTTCGGCAGTATTGGGTCCGGTATCAATCAAAGTCAGCTTTTCGCCTTGAACCAGATATACATTGACCGGTCCAACAGGAAAAGGCGTTGGCAGCTCAATTCTCTCCACCCCATCCACTTTCTTTTTTGTTACAGGTTTCATGTTATAACCTCCTAGATATGAATGACTACTCACTCAGAATTAATTCGAAATATTTTTTAAAAAATCCTGCCCAAAAATATACATCATCACTCGTATACATTCACCGGCGGCTGACAACTTGCACTTGTTTCCTACTATTGTTCGTAATTTGAAAGCGGAGTTGAAAAACTGCCCGGGGTTTATCTCCAAAAGTTGGAATAACCGTCGTTCGAACATCAAACCTGCTTTGGCTCTCAATATGCCCCCGTCGTCTCCTTGCTTTATTTTTTCTACATACTCTTACATGCGAGAAGCAATCCACTGATAAAAAAGATGATTGAACTAATATAAAAAATAATATAAACGGTGAAATAATCTGATAAAAATCCACCGAGTATGATGGCAAAAGCAGAGAAGATAGATGTCCAAAAATGATAATGGCCTATTTTCATTCCTCTTTCCAGGCCGTCCGTCAATTCTGCTAAGAGTATTTTTTCTCCATGTTTTTGCAGCGCCCCAAACAATCCAAGAATAACTTGGATGAAGTATACTTGGAAGACACTATTGATATGTGGAAAAAATAATAGGACAGCTGCTATTCCCCAAGCATTGATGATTAACAAGTAATAATGATTGACTCTCCTGGACAAGCGGCCTATTACTGGATGAATCAGAGCCGCGCTTAAGCCAAATATGCCATAGGCTAACCCAAATTGAGCATAGCTTGTGCCAACATTTTTGATAAACAGGATGTAAAAGGGGAAAATGAGGCTGCTGGCAAAGAAAACACTGCTTTGAGTAATGATTAACCATTTGAGTTTAATTGTTTCCATCTATTTATACCCTTCGTAAAAAAAGTTAGTAAACAGCTCATCTGGATCATATCTGAGTTTCTTTTGAAAAAATTCATCTGTTCTAGGGTACGCTTTAAGCATTTGTTCCTTTGTAGGGTAAGGCATGTAAGGAAGATAATAGCTGCCATGATGATCAAGCGTGATATCTATCATTTTCTGTATTACCCTAGTGGCTTCCTCCTGTTCCTTACCCGATAAACCATGATTAATCAGCAGCACAAGGGCAAACATATCATCCTTAGCGTAGGACAACACAGCCTCTTCATTTTTTTGGACATAGCGTATGGTGATGTTAACTACATTTAAATCTTCTTCACTAAGAAGCTCCCTTAAAGCATCTATATAAGCTGGAAATTGATTAATGGGAATGAAATATTCTTGCAGGACATCGGTCTTGCTTTGATGTTCATATTCTAAAAACTTTGATTCTGAACGCATCACATTATTTCGAGTCACCAAAGAACCATTGGTACTCATAAAATAGCTTTTTTGCATATCCCAGAATATATTTTTTCCCCAATCAAACTTCCGGGATAAACCCAGCATCAATTTAGTGATCCAGGTATGTTGATCCTCTTTAAGCTGATTATATTCACCTAGCTTTTTTTGGATTTCTTCAGAGGCTAAAACATAATCCGTTACATACATCTCCGTTAAGAACGAATCAGGGGCTGTAGAAATTCTCGCCAGGTGCATGCGCACATCAGGATTATCTTTGACTTCTTCTTTAAAGTATTGGGCATACTCCTTATAATCCATGACTTTTGTTTGCATCTCATAAAGTTCATCATTGGTCAGTTCTATATCTACATCTAAAATCACCCCAAACAGCCCGTATCCGCCTATCACAAGAGGGAATAACTCTTTATTCTCTTCACGACTTACCTGAATAATTTCTCCTTCAGCATTGATCAGCCTAAAGGATGTAATGGTATCAATAAGAGAGCCATAACGAATGTCTCGTCCATGGGCATTAGCACTCATCGACCCGCCAATGGTAAATATATTTTGTGATTGCATGACTTTTACGGCTAAACCGTAGGGATTAATGACCTGTTGAATATCATCCCAGGTCGCACCGCTCTGAACTCTAATCGTCTTCTTCTCCTGATTAAAATCCAGTATTCTATTATACTCCGTCATATCTAGCACAACTGCATCCTTATAGTAGGTATGCCCACCCATACTATGTCGTTGTCCTGCTATTGATATTTTCAAACCTTTTTGTTTAGCTTCTTGAATGACTTGAAGTATAGCTTCTTCTTCCTTCTCCTTCACGATCTTCATCACTTTAACTGGCATTAATCTGCTTACATCTGTCATGATTAGCTCGTCCTGTTCTCTATGTCCATTAATGGAAAGTATAAAAAATAATATGTAGACACTCGTACATAATAAAAGGACCAGCTTCAATTTCTTGGATATCACTATTTTCGAACTCCTTATGACATCGACTGATGCACACACTTATCAGCCACAGTATCAATTACTTGTTCACCATGTACAGAGTGTGTGGTTTATATATTGGTCTTGAAAACATTATAATATACTTATTTATCTTATTCTGTTAACACCCCTGTTTCTTTATAGTATTTTTCAGCTCCTGGATGAAGCGGAATGCCAGCTAAGTCTGTTGTTGCTTGGTTAATATCAAACTGTTCTACAATTGGATGGGCTGATTCTAGTTTTTCTACGTTTTCCCACATCGTTTTCACTAAATTGTATATCACTTCCTCATCAACTGAGGCATCGGCAATCAGCATCATTTTAATGGCCAAGGTTTCTACATCTTCATCTTGGTTGTCATAGGTTCCAGCCGGAATCACGAAATCTGAGTACCAGGGGTATTTTTCCATTAATGAGGCCCGTATCTCAGGATCAATACCAATTAATTTTCCTCCGGCGGTGGACGTCATTTCGGTCACGGCTGCTGTAGGGAGACCAGCCTGAATTAATGCCCCATCAATCTGATTATTTCTCATCAGATCAATTGCTTCCGTAAAACCTACAAAATTGGCCTGGATGTCATCCGGGTAGTTTAATCCATATTCAGTGAGAATAATGCTGGATTCGACTTCAGGCGTGCTTCCGCTGGCACCTGGCGCAAAGCGTTTCCCTTTAATGTCAGCTATTGATCCGATCCCCGCCTCTGCACGGACAACAAATTGGTTCGGGTTATAATATAATCCAGCTATGATTCTCACGTCATCATATTGTCTTCCTTCAAATGAACGTTCACCATGGTAGGCTTCCCAAATAATCCCCACTGTGGCAAACGAGATATCTGCTTCCCCATCTTTCAGCAGGTTTAGATTATGTACCCCACCATTAGATGCTTGGGCACTCACTTGATAGCCCAATTCTTCATGCCATAAATTGGCCATGGCTGAACCTAGAGGGTAAATGGTACCCGTTGTGGAAGCTGTCGGAAATTGCAAACTCACTGATGAACCATCGCTTCCGGTTTCCGAATCTCCACATCCGGTTAGCATGATCATTAAAACGATCACACTTGCCATTAAGATTAATAACTTCTTGTTCATTTTGATCCCCCTCAATCTATATTATTTTTATTTTATTTCTCAAATAGGACCTGTTCCAAGCCCTATTTAAGTCACCACTTCATGGTACTTGGTCAAACTGTTCATCTTTCAACTGAAAATTATTTTTTTGATATATTTGCAGTGCTAAAACGACAACAAATAATACAACACCCGCTATATCAAATAGAAATGATGGTTCGATTAAGCAAAATGCTGCTAATAATAATACCAACCTTTGAGCATGAGTTGTTTGCTTTAATAGCCATCCTTGACTTGCCCCAGCAAGAGAAAGGACCCCGATTGTAGCAGTAATAATAGGGATCATACTTTCAGTTATATGCTCTGAACGAAGCAGTATTTCAGGATGATAGATAAACATAAAAGGCATAATAAAGCCCGTTAATCCCAGTCTTAGTGCAACGAGTGAGGTTTGAGTTTGATCAGCATTTGCTATTCCTGCAGCGATATACGATGAGAGGGCTACAGGCGGTGTAATGTTTGATAAACAGGCATAAATCAGCACAAACATATGAGCAGCTATGGCCGGAACCTCCAACTCAATTAAGACTGGTGCCGCAACAGCAGCGACAATAACATATGCTGCAACGCCAGGAACACCCATACCTAAGATGATGCTGAGGATCATCACAAACAGTGCGGCTAAAAATAACTGATCTCCGGCAAATTTTAGAATGCCGTAGCCAAAGCTTAATCCCAGTCCTGTTAAAGAAACGGTTCCCACGATCACGCCAATAATCACACAAGCGACTCCGACACTGACAGCACTTTTAGCTCCTTCTTCAAATGCTTGAATGATCTCTTTGAGCCCCATTCTGGTCTTTCTTCTTAACCAGCTGGCTAGCACAGTAGCTATGATAGAAAAAACAGCTGCATATAAAGGTGTGTAGCCTAAAAGTAATAAAACAATCAGCGTCACTAAGGGGATGCTAAGATGGCCCTCCTCTTTCAAAACCTGTTTGACTTTGGGTATATTTTCCTTCGAGATTCCTTTTAGGCCCGTCTTCCTGGCTTCAAAATGTACGGCCATAATGAGCGTCAGAAAATAGAGGAAAGCCGGTACTACAGCGGCCAGCATCACAGTTGTATACGGAACACCCAAAAACTCGGCCATGATAAATCCTGCTGCTCCCATGATCGGCGGTGCAAACTGGCCCCCGGTTGAAGCGGCTGCTTCAACAGCGGCTGCAAATTTACGCTTGTATCCATTTTTAATCATCATGGGAATTGTAATAGAACCTGTTGTGGCTACATTGGCTAGTGCACTTCCATTAACCATCCCCATCAGACTGCTGGCAATAACGGACACTTTAGCTGGTCCTCCAGGGCTACGTCCAGCTATGGTTAAAGCAAGATTATTAATGAACCGGCTAAACCCACTTATCTTTAAGAATGATCCGAATAGGATGAACATAAAAACGAAAGTAGCCGAAACACCTGCTCCTATTCCTAATAAACCTTGGCCGCCCCAAAATAAATGTTCAACAATCCGCTTCCAGCTAAATCCGACATGACCAAGGATACCTGGCAAGTAACTTCCGGCAAAATTATAGAGAAGAAAAACGGCCGCAAGGATAGCCAAACTCCTGACCGTTCTCCTGGCTGCTTCAAATACGATCAAAATACCCAATACGGCAAAGAGATAATCAAGTGGCAGCAGGTATCCTCCCCTAAGGGCTATTTCACTATAATTGAGAATAAGATAACCAAAAGATGCAGCACCCGCCAGCAGACAGATACAATCCCACCATGTGGGTCTATGTAAGGAATAGGCGGGTTTTTTTCCCGCAGGGAATAATAAAAAAACCATCACAAGTAAGAAAATAATATGCCAAGACCGAAGGATAATTGCATCTAAAACGCCAAAACTTGAAACATACAATTGAAATAGTCCCCATATCACAGATAGAGCTGTTATGATAACAGCCATTATTCCCATATATTGACGCATACGCGTATCTCCTTCATATTTATAAGGGAGTTCTTCCGAAATTTCACCTGAGTTAATCGTTTTTGGTGTGTTCATAGATGCCTTCCTTTCTGTTGCTTTATATACCCAGTACTCATACTGTTTTACTGTGATGTGATAAATTATTATTAAGTAGAAATGATATCCTTTTCCCTTTAGTATGTCAACAATATTTCGAAATATATATGGTGTTGTATATCTGAATTCCCTGGAGAAGGTAGCAAGGGTTGCTTCTAAAGTTTCAAGTGGAAACAAGATAATAACCCGGTCTTTTTTAAACTTTGATAGACCGGGCCACAACACACATCTCTATAAGTTATTTCCATGATGAAAAGAATATAAATTATACTTAAAACGTCTCCAAGCGCACGCGGCTGCCCCGGCCGCTGGGTTCGGCCGGCTCAACAATCAGTTTGCGGGGCAAACGGGCCCTTAGTTCAGGCACATGGCTGATCACTCCGACGGACATTTGGGCAGAATGCAGTTTTTCCAAGGCAGACACCACGGTATCCAACAGCTCCTGGTCCAGGGTGCCAAATCCTTCATCCAGGAAGAAAAACTGCAAGGGGTACTGTCCGCGCAATTGAATGGATGCTGACAGGGACAAAGCAAGGGCCAGAGAAGTAAGGAACGTCTCTCCCCCGGATAAACTGGACACAGGCCGCTTCACGCCTCCGTTGGCATCATCCCGAATAACGAATCCGCCTGCGGAATCGACTTCAATGGCATACCGTCCCCGCGTCAAGTTCTTCAGCCGTTCCGAGGCATCCCGGCTGACCTGTATCAGCTGTTCTTCGGCCAGGTATTCCACGAAGGCATTGCCCCGCAGCACCGACTGCAGCTTGTCGTATTGTTCACCAAGGACAGTCAGTTCTTGTTCTCTCTTCTGAAGCTCTTTATAGCGCGCATGTTTTTTCTGTAACTCGTTCAGCATCTCCAGGGCCGCTCCTCTGGCTTCACGGGCCTCATCGACCTTCTGTTTAGCCTCATTTAACCTGCGAATGGCAGCTTGCCATTCTTCTTCACTCAAGCTCCGTCCGTCCAGTTGCTGTTCCAGTTTTTGAATTGAAGCAACGAGCTGCTTTTTGGTATCATAATGGTCCTCAATCGTTTGCTTATAAGCACTTAGCTCTTGCTCTGGCAAAACCGCTTCCTGCACAGCAGCAAGATTTTCAAAGCAAGATTGGGCTTGTTTTTCCTGCCATACAGCTTCGGCCTTGTGCCACCTTTCTTGGGCCGTTTCCAAAGCCTGATTAGCAGTGGCCAGTTGCTTCTCAGCTTCCTGCCACGCTTGCTGGGCTTGTTCATATACCGATCGAGTCTGTTGTTCCTCGTGGACCAAGCGTAGTAGTTGCTGATCCACTTCGTCCATCAATGGCTGGACATCACGTCCGTTGGTGATCCACTTCAGCTGAGCTTGAAGATCTTGTATAGTTTCGCTTTTACTTGTCAGCTTTGACTGAAGCTCTGCCAGCTTGACATCCAGCCGGTTGAGATTTTGGGACAGCAAGTTAATATTTTGCTCTTTTTCTTCCAAGAACGGCACACTTTTCTCCAGACGTTGGCGCAAGTCCTCTGCCTCTTTCTCCAATTGGCTGACTCGCTGTTGTTCAGCTTCGATGGTCTCTAATGAAAATCCTGGATAACGCTCTTGCCAGCGGCGGGTTGCTTCTGTCAGACGATCCGTCATCTGTTTTAACTTCTGAGCAAGATGCTTGTGTTCCTCTTCTTTGGCTTGCAGGGACTGACGCTGTTTGTCACATGCCTGTTTGCTCTCCCTCCATGCTTTGACCACCTGTTTGACGAGCTGCTCATGTTGTTCCACTTGAACTCCTAAGGCAGAAACGTGTTCCTGCATTTGCCGGTAAACCTGCTCCAAATCATTCATTGAAGCAGCTGATGGAGTGGAAGCAGCCGCAATCTCGTTTTGCCCTTCCTGCCCTGCATGAAGCTGGTCGTGTGCCCTGCCTAATAACCTTTCGTTATCCGGCATGAGTTCCACTATCTGTTCGGCCATTTGCTCCAGTCTCCATTGCAGAGGGTGGAGCTGGCTTCGGGCTGCGCTGGCCTCGTGCTGCCATTCGGTCAGGCGTTTCAGCTCCCTGGCCAGATCTTCTTCTCCATCTTCCTGCTTCTCCAGAGGGGCTGGATGGTGGGTTGATCCACAAACAGGACAAGGTTTTCCTTCCTCCAGATCTTGAGCCAGCTGCCGGGCCAGATGGGCCACTTTTTCCCTTTCTAGCGCTTCTTGTTTGGTCTCTATGTTCCGCTCTAGGATACCAGACAGCTGCTCTATCCGTTTTTCTTGTTCACACACTTCATCGCATAACTGCTGCGTGGCCTGAAACAGTTGCCCCAGCCGCTTGGCCTCTTGCTGCACTTGTTGATCCAGATCGCTGGCCTGTTGACGTGCTTGGCTTAAGCTTTTCTCCTTTTCCTCCTGTTCACTGAGCAGTTCACGAGCGGCCTGCTGCAGATGGCTAATCTCCCGCATCCCTTGATAGGCCTGATACACTCTTTCTTTGAGCTCAGCCGAAACTTGGCATTTAGCCAGCTGTGCTCTCAGCTCTTGCTGCCGCTCTTCTCCCCGCTTCTTCAGTTCTTTTTCCTTTTCCAACTGAGCAGCGGTTTGCTTCCGCTCTTTATCAAGCTGGTTCAGCTCCTCTTTCAGCTGCTGCTCTTCCTTGTTCAAGGCAGACAAGCGCTGTTCCATTTCTTTGGCCTGCTTCAATTGCTCCAGACGCACCGTTAATTGTGGTTCTTCCGCTCTTCTTTTGTGCTGTGCTTGTTCATAAGCGTATTTAGACTGCCCGTAAGCCGCTTTGGCCTTGTTCAGTGCCTGTTCAGCTTGCTGGTGCTTCTGTTGCCATTCCTGTACCGCTTGCCTGCTTGTTTCATATTCTGCCACATAGGGGAGCAGGGCTTGGGCTTGTTCAGCCCGTTTCAGTTCTTCCTCCAGCCGCTGGATGGTGGCGTGTTGCTCATTCAGCTTGTACAGTTCTTGCTCCAGCTCCTTTTTTTGCTGCTGCCTCTCCCAAATTTTTTGCTTGGTCCCATGGTCTTGTTCCGCCCTAGCCCGTTCTTCTTCAGCCTGCTGCAACATCTGTTCACAGGACTTTACCTTTTGCCCAGCAGCTTGCAAAGCCTCCTGGGAGGCATCTCCCAGTCCCGCCTGCTCAGCCTGCACTTCGTTCAGTTCATGTTTGACCTCCTGCAAGCGCTGATTCAGAGTGTGCCGCAGCTGGTCCCCATATTTCTCCAGGTTAAACAAGCGTTGCAACATTTGCCGCCGCTCCGCCCCTTTGAGGGAGAGGAATTCGGCAAATTTCCCCTGGGGCAACACCACAGCCCGGGTAAAGTCTTCGCTGGACAACCCTAACAGTTCATCGATTCTGCGGTTGACCTCACTCGTTTTATCAGCCAGGACGACCGGTTCATGACTGACGTCGAGCAGCCGGCAAGTCACTGTCTTGACCGTAACCTCCCCGCTGCGCTTAAAACTGCGCTCCACCCTGTAGCGCTTGGACCCCTGGGCGTTGTTGAGCTCAAAGGTAAAGGAAACAGCCAGTTGATCTTCAGCATGGTTGATGATCCCCTGTGTATTGTTCGCTGCCCGCTCTACTTTGCCGTATAAAGCCAGCGTCATGGCATCCAACAGGGACGACTTGCCGCTCCCTGTCGGACCAAAAATGCCAAACACGCCGCCTTCACACAGCCGGGAGAAATCCACTTCCTGTGCTTCCCGAAAGCTGTGTAACCCCTGCACTGTTAAGGACACGGGTCTCATGTTTCTGTCTCCTCCTTCTGTTCATTGACCAGCTCCAGAAATAAACGCACCAAGGCCTCTTCCGGTTCGGCCCCGCCGGTTTGCCGCTTATAGAAACGTTTAAACTGTTCTTCAATAGGCAGCTGGGTTTCACGTTTATATCCACTGTCTTGCTCCTGTTCCGGAAAGACGGGGCGGATATGGATAAAACCGGGATGGAGCTTCCTTAAACGGTGAATCTCTTCCAGCGACAGGGCATGCTGCACATGAACTTCCAGGTCAATCCAGGCATGCTGGTCCCGCCCTTCATCAATCCAGCGGTACACCTCATCCAACCCGTCTTCCGCCTTCCAGCGCACCAGGGGTTTGCCGCTGGAAAGGTGTATTTCACTGATCCGTGCTTCTTCTCCCGGACGTACATCCACCACCGTCACGGATTTGGCGTACCCTGCTTCGGAAAAACTGAAGGCCAAGGGAGATCCGGAATAACGGGCCGGAGCCTCAGCTTTCTTCACATCTTGAGGCCGGTGCAAATGACCCAGGGCAATGTATTGCGCGCTAGCAGGTAAGCTGGTGGTCCTTACTGTATAGGCCCCACCCACTTCGATCGGCCGTTCCGATTCCGTGGAGCTGCCTCCAGCCACATACAAATGGCTCATGGCTATGTTCACTGTACCGGCTGTAAAGTGGCGGGCCATGGTTTCAAACACCCGGCGGATACGCAGGTCATACTCATCCCGCAACAGGGTTTCACCCAACTTATCAGCCAGCAATTCATTGAGGCGGGATTCAGAGGGATAAGCCAAAGCTGCCAGGCGCAGCACTTCTCCTGCCTGCGGGACGGAAATATGCAGTACGTCTTCCGTTGGATAGCCGACAATGGTTATCCCATGCTCCCTGGCTAAGGATACCGCCGCAGATAACCGGTCAGGGTGATCATGGTTGCCAGCGATCACCACCACAGGACGGCGCCCTTTATCTGCCAGGCGCGCTATACTTTCGTAAAACAATTGCTCTGCCGCAGCAGGCGGGTTAACGGTATCAAACACATCCCCGGCCATCAGGATCACATCAATTTTTTCATCAAGCACAATCTCATACAATTCGTCTAAAAACTGTGCCTGTTCCTCCAACCGGCTGCGCCCCTCCAATGTGCGTCCCAGATGCCAGTCGGCCGTATGCAAGATGCGCACCAACATCCCCCCTCTTGGTTGTTGCTTATCATCACTTGGTCAAGCGGTTACGGCACAGCCAGCCACTGGCCGCCATCAAAGAAATACAAATATTTTTCGGTCACGTGCTCCTGCCAGATCTCTTCCACAGCACGGGTATACAACTCAAGCTGGACTTGGTACCGCTCCAACAGCACCGGCTTGGCCTCCTCAAATCCTCCTGGGAAGCGTCCGCTAATCGCATCGGTTTTGTAATCCAAGAGAACCAGTCCCTGTTCATCACGGAACAAACAGTCAATCACCCCTTGGATGAGCACCACTTCTTCTTCATCCGTATCCCGGGGCCCCTCCCAGTCCCGGTAAGCCTGGTGGGCGGGCAAACCATAGCTGAAAGGGACTTCCCGGCGCACAAAGGGGGCGGACAACAGCCGCTGGCCGACTTCACTTTCAAAAAAGCGGACTATAGCGGGAATGTCAATCGCCTCTGCCTGTTCCTCGGTTAATAGCTCCTGTTCCACCATGCGTACCACTAAATCTTGCACACACTCCTCCGTCACAGGAGCTGACAGGGGCACATGTTGCATGACCAGATGCATGGCCGTTCCTTTCTCCGCTGCTGACAGTTTCTGTTCCTGCACAAAGCGGGGCCGCTCGGCGAGAGAGGAACGGAAGGTGCGGATATATTGGGTATCGGTGTAAGCATCAGGTGCCATCCACTCCCGCTTGATTTCCGTCACCGACTGTTTGGAGCGATGGGTCGAGGCCGCCTGGTGAGGGTACCGCCAGGTGAGCTGCTGCTTTACCTTCTCCTGGAAAGGACTGCTGCTTGGGACCGGCAGGCCCTGCTCCAAGGCCTGCCAATAGGCTTCTTCCCTGATCTCCCGCTCCTGATCTACCTCGTTAAAATGGGCACGTTCCACAAAGGTCACTTTCCATCTGGAGGGGTCCTGAGCCACCTCTGTTGATCTGGGAGGTTGTCCGGAGTGATGCCAATCCTTTGCTTCCCGGTGCCGGATGACGGCCGGTCCGATCCAGTCCAGGTAACATGTGGCCCGGGCCCGGTCATGATCTGGCAGCAGCCACTCCCTGTGCGCTAAGGCAGTCTGCCAGCGCTCCAGGGCCTTTTCACCGTCCCTTACAGTTCCGATCAAATACAGTTTCTCTTTCGCCCGTGTTAAGGCCACATAGAGGACACGCATTTCTTCGGCGATCGCTTCCAGATGCAACCGCTGTTTCAAGGCCAACTGGGGCAAGGTGGGATAAGTGATCCGCTGCTCGGGATCAATAAACCGGGAGCCGAAGCCTAATTCCTTGTGCAACAGGACGTTCCCCCGCAAGTCCTGCATATTGAATGCTTTGCCCAGACCGGCTACAAACACCACCGGAAATTCAAGTCCTTTACTTTTGTGGATGGTCATCAGGCGCACCACATCTTCCTGTTCACCCAAGGCGCGGGCCGTACCCAGATCGTCTCCCCGGTCCTGAATCCGTTCAATAAAACGCAGAAAACGGAACAACCCCCGAAACGAAGTGCTTTCATAGATTCGGGCCCGGTCATACAACGCCCTTAAATTGGCCTGCCGCTGTTTGCCGCCGGGCATGCCCCCTACAAAGTCGTAGTATCCTGTTTCTCTGTACAGCTGCCAGATTAACTCGGACAGGGCACCTTGCCTGGCCCGGATACGCCACTTTTGCAACTGGTCATAGAACTGCTTCACTTTCTTGCCCAATGGTTCAGCGGCAAGTGTCCGGCAGGCTGTTTTCAGTGCGGTAAAGTAACTGCCCTGTTTAACTTGTAAGCGGATCTTGGCCAGTTCATTTTCTGAAAGCCCGACAATGGGAGAACGGAGTACGGCTGCCAAGGGGATATCTTGGTCAGGGTTATCGATCACTTTGAGCAAGGAGAGCATGGTGGAGACTTCCACTGCTTCAAAATAACCGCTGGACAGCTCGGCATAGACCGGAATGCCTTGCTGTTTCAACTCTTCCATGATGGTGGGCGCCCAAGGCATGGAGCGCATCAGAATGACGATATCACGGTAGGTGATGTTGCGCAAAACGCCTGTCTCCTTATCCAACACCTGGTGGAGCTTCCCAATTAAATCCTTAATTTTGCGTGCTATGAGCCGGGCTTCCAGCTGGGCACTCTCCAGTTCCTCTTCCGCTTCTCTCTCCCGATTCCCTTCTTCCTCCTCATCCGCCCCTGTGGCAGGATGCACGTTAACAGGTTCTCCCCGGTTAATGACCAATAATTCAGCGGCCGTGTCCTCATAGTCCGGATAGGCGGCCCCCAGCTTCAGCTCTGCCTGATGGTCGTAGGCTATCTCACCGATGCTTTCATCCATGATTTGGCGGAAAATATAATTGGTCGCATCCAGTACCTCTCTCCGGCTGCGAAAATTGCGCGCCAGGTCAATGCACAGACCAGGCCCCTCCCCTGTGCGGGTAAAGCATTGATATTTGTGTAAAAACAAGCCAGGCTCCGCCAGCCGGAAACGGTAAATACTCTGCTTCACATCGCCCACCATAAACAAATTGTTTTCTCTACTCACCAGTTGCAAAATGGTTTCTTGTACCAGATTGGTATCCTGGTATTCATCCACCAGCACTTCAACAAACTGCTGCTGAAAATCCAGCGCTACCTCCGAGGGGGATACTTGACCGGATGGAAGCCCGCTGGGCTGGCCCCCTTTGTCGCTTAAAATGTGCAAAGCAAGATGCTCCAGGTCATTAAAATCGACCAGCCCACGGGCTTTTTTCACTTCCCAGTAACGCTCTCCGAAAGCGCGGACAAGACGCACCAGTGTGCGCACCAGGGGAGCCATCTCCCGCACATCATGCACCAGCGCTTGGGGTGGGCGGCTGAACAGCTCTTGCAGCTTCTCAACCTGCTTTTTCACCTCATCCCTTGCTGCTTTCACCTTGTCCTGGATACTTTTATCCACATCTTTCCCCCGCACCGGTTTCAGCTTGCCGAAGCTGAACTGTACAAAAGCGCTATACATCTCCTCCCAGGACTGTTTGTGCAGCAGCGCCTGAATTCTCATCAAATCATCAGCCAGTGTTTCTCCATAAGGGGCCGGGCCTCCCGGGGCGTTCGCCCAATCCAAGGCTTGTTCCAGCACAGACCGGCAGCCATTCAGCTGCAACTTCACGGCTTGCAGCAAAACACTGGTCCAAGGCAAGTCATCTATCGGTGTATCCGGATCTACCTCGTAGCTGGCAGCCATCTGTTCCAGCCAGTCGTCAGGATCAGGATGGGAACGTGAAAAATCATACACCTTGCTGATCAGAGCCGAGAGTTCTGTATCCCCCCGGTCGGACGTATAACGGTCTACCAAGGCGTAAAAGTCGGCGTTATCCTGCTTGCCGTATTCCTCTTCCAACAGTTCCTCCAACACTTCTTCCCGCAAAAGCTCCGCCTCCGTCTCATCGGCGATGCGAAACTGAGGATCGATTTCCAGCTTGTAATAATGTTTGCGCACCACATTGAGACAGAAGGAGTGCAAGGTGGAAATCATAGCCCTGTTCAACAGGGACAGCTGTCGGCGGAGATGCAGAGAGGCGGGCCGTTTGCTTAATTCTTTCTCTATTGCTTCGCCAATTCGTTTGCGCATCTCACTGGCTGCCGCATTGGTGAAGGTGACGATCAACAGCCGGTCCACATCAATGGGATCATCAGGATCGGTTATTTTTTGAATGATACGCTCCACAAGAACAGCTGTTTTACCGCTTCCCGCAGCAGCGGCCACCAGCATGTTGTTGCCGCCTCCGGCTATTGCCTGCCACTGTTCATCCGTCCACTGGCTGCCTTCTGGTTTAGCCTTTACTTTCATCCTGCTCACCACCTTCACTGCGCATTTTGTGCAGTATGTCGTCCCCTCTTTCCGCTGTCAATACCCGGTATGCATTGGTTTCCAAGGAGGGATCAAACTGGCACACTGGCCGGTACTCACACCAGGTGCAAGGGGTATTTTGCTTCAGTTTATAGGGGTGAATGGCAATCTCCCCTTCCGTTAAACGTTCACCGATCTCGGTCATCTTGCGCCGGACAAAGGTGCGTACATGCTCAAAATCTTCCTGGGAAATGACAGACGAGTTGCTGTAAAAGCCGCCATCCTTTTTCAAACCGACAGGGATCATCTGTGAATATCCGCTCTCAAGGGAGGTATCCATGAGCTGCACCGCTTCCGTATCAGCCAATAGCAAACCTTTCATCTTAAACTTCTTAAATAACTCCCTTTCAATTTCGTCCTGCGGCAGCATGCCCTTGGCTTGAATCAGAGGATTGTGCACGTGGAAATAGAGGACACCGGCCGGTAACGCCTCAGTGCCCAGCCATGTTTTGGCGTGAGTAAGGACGACGTCTAAGTAAGTGAGCATCTGCAAAGCAAGTCCGAAATAGACATCGGCCAGGTTGAGCCCTTTTTGACTAGATTTGTAGTCAATAATCCTCAATAGTACGCCCCCCGAGCCTTCAGCCCTGTCGACCCGGTCAATGCGGCCGATCACTTCCATGGTGATCCCGTTTTTCAAGGTAAAAGTGAGTGGAGGCAATGTTTCACGAGGTCCAAAGCCGATCTCCAGCCCCACAGGAGAAAAGCCGCTTCGTTTGGCATGCTCGCTTAAAATCACCGATGCCCGCCCAACCACTTTCTGCAACTTGTTTTTCATATATTGGTAACGGTTGGTACTGAACAGAATCTCCCGCTGGATCGTAGGTGCCAAGCGCTCCACCATCTCCCTGGCCAATTGTTCGCATTCTTCCCTGCTTAAGTCAGCCCAGTCCTTGCCTTGCTGCCGCAGCTCATCCGCCATCATTTTGAGGGCAGCATGAAACAGCTGGCCAATATCCGGTGCTTCCAGCCGGTATATTTGCCGCTCACCCAGTTTAAGACCATAGGCGACAAATTGACTAAACGGACAGGACTGAAATTTTTCCATGCGTGACACACTGAGCTTAAGACGCGTGCCATACAAGGAACGGCTGATCTCTTTGTCGAGCGCCTTGGCCTCATTACGGTAGAACAGACTGGCCAGTATCCGCCGGGCCTGCTCCCGCCATTCAGTATTTTCTATAAACCAGTTGTACACATCCCACCACAGAGGGTGTAGCGGATAGCCGCGTTTGGCCGCTTGCAGCTGATAGGCCAAATAGGAGAGCGCTTTGGACGGATTGGTAATAAACAAGCGCTGCTGCTCTACACCTTCCTCATTGGGTTCGCCTGTGATCAGCCGTTCTTCAATGTCTGGGAGCAAGTCTTGGATCCGCTTGATCAGCACAGATGGTAACAGCGCCTGGCCTTCTTCATCGGCCAACGGATAACTGAGATATAACCGCTCAGAGGGACTGGCTAAGGCCAGGTAAATCAAAAACTGCTCATCCAGCAATTGCTGACGGCTGCCAGGGGCCAACTCCATGCCCCGATCTAGAAGCCGGGCCCGCTCCTCTTCAGAAATGATGCCCCTTTCTTGAGGTTTAGCCGGAATGATGCCATCATTAACACCCAAGATGAAGGTGCATTTCACATCTGAATAACGGGAACGCTCCATGTTGGCCACCAGTACCTGATCCATGGCTGGAGGGACAAGGGAAAAGCGCATGCTTTCCAGACCGGTTTCCATCATTTTGCGGAACAGATCGAAAGATACCCTTTCCTCCCCGGTCATTTCCACAATTTGATCCAAGAGATCGACCACTGCCCCCCACACCTGTTCATGCTCCCGGGCCTTTTCCAGATCTCCCTGTTCCAGAACTTCATCCCGCAGGATTTCTATTTTGCGGGGGACGTCCAAATCCTCTAAAAATCGGTACAGTGCCGTACACCTCTCCCGTATTGTCACCGCCTGGTCCATCTCCTGCTGTAAACAGCGCAGGTGCTGCACAAGCTGAAGACGCAGGGCGTTCACTTCCTCTTCAATGCGTCGTTCCTCTTCCGTTGGAGGCTGCTGTCTTCCGTCCAGCGTGGCCTGCCTGCGATACCGCCACGGTTCAGCACGGTACCAGCGCTCCCCTTGAATTCCGTAGGCCAAGGCCACATTCTCCAGCCGGTCCACGGCCTCCCGCATGGTTTTACGGTCAGCATGCACTGGGAATAACAGTTCCGTCTTCAAACAGCGAAACACCGCTTCATAACGCCAGTTGCCGCAGATCACATCCAGGCTGGAGCGAATCAATTCGACCAGAGGGTGGTTAAGCATGGAGCGTTTCTGATCCAGGAAAACGGGAATCTCGTAATCTTCAAAGATAGTTTCAATCAGGGGCTGATAATCTTCTGAGTTACGAAGCAGGATGGCAAAATCCCGCCAGCGGTAGTGCTCATCCCTGACTAGACGCACGATTTCCCTGGCCACTCCTTCCACTTCAGCCCGGCGGTTGACGGCCGCCAGCAAGTGGACCTTGTCACTTCCGTGATAGGGGACAGCGGGGCGGCTGTCGTAATAGGCTTCCACATGAGCCAGTGCCGTATTGGCAAAACGGGAACCGGCTGAGAGCAACACCGGGGTTTCCACTTCGCACCCGACCTCTCTGGCTGCCTGCAGCAATTGATGGCAGGTGGTGCCTGTCAAATGGAATAAATCCAGTTCATGGGGGGGTTGTTCATACACTTGATCCAAGGTGAGGGCCACTGTCACCCGCCGGGAAGTGGACATCAGCGCCTGGAGTACCAACCGCTCCTGAGGTGTGAAGCTGTGAAAACCATCCACATAAATTTCCGTTTCCCGCAACTGGTGAGCATAGGGCACCTTTTCCGCCAAGAGACGCAAATAATCTTCTGAATCTACATACCGTCCAGCTAACTCTGTTTCCAAACGACCAAGAACGAGATACAGATCATGCAGTTTATCTGCCAGTAAAACCTCTTGAGGGACCAGTTCCCCTTTGGCCAAAAGCGCTTCACGCTGGGCCTTAAGCAATTCAGGGGTGATTGTATAACGCTTAAACTCAGTCAGCATCTCTTCCAGTTGCTGGATAAACCCGCTCGCCTCTGCCGATTTGGCAAATACTTTCAGATGCTCTTTCTCATGCTCCACAATTTTGGTCAAGAGCACATGTATCCCTGTTTGCTTCAGATGATACCGGGCCATTCCGCCTGTCTCCTGCAACACCCGCCAGGCCAGCCGGGTAAAGCTGTACACCTGAGCCCGCATCATCCCTTTTACCCCTTTGGAACGGATTAACTTATACTCCGATTGGAAGGTCATCTGTTCCGGCACAAGATAGATAACAGGTGTGCCTGATGGATCTTCGGCCAACTTTCCTCTGATTTCTTCCAGGCAAAACGTGGTTTTACCACTGCCTGCCCGGCCAAGTATCAACCGCAGAGAAATGGCTGCTCCCTCCCTCTTCGTTCTGCCTGTTTCTGTCTTTCTGTAAGTATTGCGCTTAGCAGATACTGATCATTGTTTTAAAGATACGGTGATATCTATATTTAAACATACCATGTTGACAACAATTTGTCAGGGAACATATTTTCGCTGCAAAAAATTCCCCTTGCTGAGAAAGGGAAATCAAGAAATCACGGCCACGACTTGTGCAATTTGCTCATCATCCGCTTTTTCTCATCAGTTTGAGCGTTGAATTAATTTCACCGCCCAACAGCAAGATTATGCCAGCCAGGTACAGCCACAACATAAACACCACCACACCACCGATTCCGCCATACATGGCGGTGAAGTTGGCAAAATTATTCACATAATAAGAAAAACCCAGTGAAACCAAATGCCAGCCCATGGCGGCAATCACCGCCCCATGCCACACCTCCCGCAAGCGAATAGTTGTGTTGGGAGCCAGTACATACAAATATATAAACACAACCACAATGACAAAAAAGCTGATCCACCAGCGGATCACATTCCACATCCTTAAAAATTGGTCTGATAAACCAACCAGCTCGAACAAGGCCAGTCCCAGGGCACGGCCAAAGACGGGGAGGATCAGGGCGACAAGAAAGGCAACAAACATCCCTAAAATAAGTAAAACGGCCACCACCCTGGCTCTGATAAACGAACGTTCCTCTTCCACATCATAGGCCCTGTTTAAGGCACGCATAATGGCATAACTGCCGTGTGAGGCAGACCATAAGGCAAACAGCAAGCTGAAAGAGAGCAGTTCGGGACGCTGTACATCCAGGACACGCCGGATATTCTCTTCCACCACATCTATGGACTCCAGTGGCAGATACTGACCGATCATGAACAGCACATACTCTGTTGAGAGGGGCAGGTAGGCCAGCAAGGTAATGGTAAACAACAAGAACGGAAACAAGGACAATAAGAAATAGAAGGAAAGCTGGGCAGCCAGATCAGGAATTTCATGGCGCATAAAGCGCGCAAACAGGTTTTTGATAAACAGCCACATCCCAATCGCCCCTCTCAAACGAAGCTAACATTTAACATACATCTTAACATACTTCTAATCTACTTATATCATTACCCTTTTTCCCTCTCCGCATATCCAGATAACCGGATCAGCCGGTAGGACAACCATCCTTGCTCATCCCCATATCTAAAGGAGGAGATAGGTAAAAACTTTGTCCTAACATGCAGCCAAAATCAAGGAGGATATGGATTTGTTGCTCATTTTCCACCCCTTCGGCTAAGGTTTGAATGTCCAATTTGCGGCACAAGGCAGTCACTGCTTCCACAATGACCTGTTTTTTAGCAGAACGATCCATCCCAGCGACCAAAGAGCGGTCTATCTTGACGTAATCTGGAGATAACTGATGCAAATAGGATAAAGAACTGTAACCGGTACCAAAATCATCAAGGGCAATGGAAATTCCCAGTTCTTTTAACCACCGAATATTACTCAGTGCTTGATCCATCTCACGCACCAATACCTGTTCAGTAATCTCCACCTGCAACCGGCCCGGATCAAACTGGGTGTCTTTAAGCACCTTGAGGATCAGTTCAGGCAGATTAACCAGTTCCAAGGAGGCCATGGAAAGGTTTACAGCCAGCTTCATATTTGCATCATCAGCCAGATGACATTGTTTATATAGTAGACAACTGTGGCGCAATACCCACATGTCTACATCTACCATAAGCCCCAGCTCAGCAGCCACCGGCAAAAATTGCCCCGGGCTGAGTCGGCCATAGTGGGGATGATGCCAACGAATCAAAGCCTCCACACCTTGTATACGCCTGGATTTTAAATGATATTGGGGTTGAAGGCTGATCGAAAACTGATCAGTGCGCAGCGCTTCTGCTAACTGATGCTCCAGTACAGCATCTAGGTAAATTTTGGTATACATGGATTCTTCGTACCAGACATACATCTTTTTCTCCTTCTTGGCCTGGTACATGGCCAAATCGGCTTTTTTCAACAAGCTGTCCATATCCTGGCCATGGTCAGGATACCAACTGATACCAATATTAGCGCTCAAAACATACTCCCTATTATTAATTTGGACTGGCCTGCTTAATGATTCTTCTAAGGTGTTCAGGCAATCTTCAATCTGGCTTCGCCCCTCTCCAGCTAGTACAACAAGAAACTCATCTCCCCCCATACGGGCCACCAGTTTTGCATCATGTAGAGCGGTTTGCAGCCGATGTGCTACTTCCTTCAGAACCATATCCCCTGCATTGTGGCCAATCGTATCGTTTATATTTTTAAAGCGGGCAATATCCACAAACATAATCGCCAAACCATGACCATACTCCCTTGCTTCATCGATCAGCCCCCCAAAATTTTCATTTACATAGCGCCTATTGGTTAAGGCAGTCAATTCATCATGATAAGCAAGATATTGAATTTTCTGCTCCTGTTGTTTTAGGTCTGTAATGTCAGTACGGATGGATACATATTGATAGGGCGTTCCTTGTTCATCTAAGAAAGGGACAATAGTAGAGAACACCCAATAATAAGAACCGTCTTTGGCTTTATTTTTAATTTCTCCCCGCCATACTTTTCCACTGGCAATCGTTTGCCACATCTCCTTAAAAAAAGATTTGGGGTGGTACCCTGAGTTAATAATCCGATGAGTCTGGCCAATTAATTCCTCCCGACTGTATTGAGAGATCTCGCAAAAAGCTTCATTCACATAGGTGATTTTTCCTTGGCGGTCCGTTATAGCAACAATAGTGGATGCATCCAGTGCCCGTTGAATTGCTTGCAGTTCCCGTACGGCATCCTTCAATTGGGCTTGAAGCATTTCATTCTTATTTTCATCAACTTTCTGTCCATCTTGCTTTTGAGGACGAGTCATGTCTTTCACGCTCCTTGCAAGACAATTTATCCTCTGCAGGAAAAATACAAACTGCGAATCACAATCACAAGTGTCCAAGGCATACGCATGTGGATTGTATTATAGGTTATTTGAATACAACTGTGATATCAGTCACTTGCAACGTGATTAAATGTGTCGGTATGGTAAAGGAATGGATTGCAAAACAAGGGCTGAGGTGACATGAAATACTGTTGACGATGGAAAATGATATCTCTATAATAGAGTCTAGCTGAATACTGGTACCTTTAAAAGCAGTCCTGTGAGGCTGACAAGGTAGTCGTGATGTAGAAACCATAAGGAAAACCTCGTGTTGAGGCGTGGCCTGTCCAGGCTTAACATGCCATAGGTATATTTTAGCGCATCTTTAGTGATCTGGTTTCTTGATATGAAGCTTCTTGTCAGCACTTTGCTGATAAGAAGCTTTTTTTCATGGTACCAGGTTCGGTCTATCAATGTCCTACATGAACAAAATCACGTGAAGGAGTGGTACCATGATCAAAAAAGCAGTACACGACCATGACTTTGCTCTTCAGGCAGTCCCTCAAGCTAATCGCAGGGGATTCTGGCAGATGTTCGTCGTCATGATGGGCTTTACCTTCTTCTCGGCCAGCATGTGGTCTGGCGGAACATTGGGGACCGGATTAACGTTCAACCAATTTATTCTGGTTGTCTTGGCAGGCAATCTGGTCCTGGGTCTTTATACAGGGCTGTTAAGCTATATTGCTTCCCAAACGGGATTGTCTACACATTTACTTGCCCGCTATGCCTTTGGTGAAAAAGGATCCTATCTTGTATCTTTTATGCTTGGCGCCACTCAAGTGGGCTGGTTCGGAGTGGGCGTCGCCATGTTTGCCTTGCCTGTTCAAAAAGTGACTGGCATCAACGAATACCTGCTGATTGCCATCGCCGGTCTGTTGATGACCATCACCGCTTATTTTGGGTTTAAAGCATTGACTATCCTGAGCTTTATTGCTGTTCCATCCATCGCCATATTAGGCAGTTTTTCCGTTTTAAAAGCCACTGAAAGCAGCGGGGGACTTTCAGGACTGATGCAATATCAGCCGGTGGAAACACTGGCGCTGGCTACAGCCTTAACGATTTGTATCGGCTCCTTTATCAGCGGGGGAACGCTGACACCCGATTTTGCCCGCTTTGCCCGAAGCAAACGCATCGCTGTCAGCACGACTGTTATGGCCTTCTTTATCGGTAACTCGCTCATGTTTATCTTCGGTGCCATCGGTGCGATGTCCTTGGGTGAAGCGGATGTATCAGAAGTGATGTTCTTGCAAGGGTTAATCATCCCGGCTATTATCATTCTGGGGCTCAATATCTGGACGACCAATGACAATGCCCTGTACGCCTCGGGCTTGGGCTTTTCCAATATCACCAAGCTTCCAAAGCACAAGCTGGTTCTGTTTAACGGCGTTATTGGGACTATTCTGGCCCTGTGGCTGTACAACAACTTTGTCGGCTGGCTCACTTTTCTGGGCTCTACCCTGCCGCCTGTCGGTGCCATTATTTTAGCCGATTACTTCATTCTGAAGCGTAAACAATATGCGTTACTTGAACAGGCAAGCTTGAGACCGCTCCATTGGACGGCCATTCTGGCTTGGGGAATTGGGATTGTTGCTGCCCATACCTTACCCGGCATTCCGCCGCTTAATGCCATCGTGGCTTCAGCCTTAAGCTATTTGATCTTATCCATTGTGATGAATAAAGTTGATCTGCCACTACCAAATAAGGCAAAGAAGGTGAGTTAAATGTTTATTAAAAACGCAAAGCTAAAAGGGAAACAAGGCCTGTGGGATATCCTGATTGAGGAGGGGAGAATCGCCAAAATTGAGCAGGGGCTTCAAGTGAAAAACAAAAAATTACTGGATGCGGAAGGGAGCCTAGTCCTTCCTCCTTTTGTTGAACCCCATATTCACCTGGATACGACCTTGACCGCAGGGGAACCCGAGTGGAATCAAAGTGGCACGTTGTTTGAAGGGATCCAACGCTGGGCGGAACGGAAAGCTTTTTTAACCCATGAGGATGTGAAAACAAGAGCCAAAACAGCTTTAAAATGGCAAATCGCTCAAGGCATTCAATTCGTGAGGACACATGTGGATGTGACAGATCCTAACTTGACTGCTCTGAAAGCGATGCTGGAAGTGAAGGAAGAAATGGCACCTTGGGTGGATCTGCAAATTGTAGCTTTTCCCCAGGAAGGGATTCTCTCTTATCCCAATGGGGCTGAATTGTTGGAAGAAGCATTGCGGATGGGGGCAGATGTGGTTGGCGGCATTCCCCACTATGAATTTACCCGTGAGTATGGGGTTGAATCCCTAAAAGTCGTGTTTGAATTGGCGGAAAAATATGATAAGATGATTGATATTCACTGTGATGAAATAGACGATGAACAATCCCGCTTTATAGAAGTAGTTGCCGCTCTAGCCTACCAGCGCGGGATGGGAGAAAAGGTGACGGCCAGTCATACCACGGCCATGCACTCCTATAACGACGCTTATGCTTACAAGCTGTTTCGCTTGTTGAAGCTGGCCAATATGAACTTTGTGGCCAATCCTCTGGTAAACATCCACTTGCAGGGCCGCTTCGATAACTATCCCAAACGGCGGGGACTGACCCGGGTCAAAGAACTGCTGGAAGCAGGCCTTAATGTCTGCTTTGGACATGATGATATTGTGGATCCATGGTATCCTTTAGGTACGGGCAATATGTTGCAAGTTTTGCATATGGGTATCCACGTCTGTCAGTTAATGGGCTATGAGCAAATGAGAGACTCACTGGCCTTGATTACCACTAATAGTGCCAAAACACTTGGTATAGAGCACTATGGTGTTGAAGAAGGAAAACCAGGCAATTTCATCATTTTGGATGCACATGATGAGTATGATGCCATTCGCCGGCAAGCGGTGATTCGCTATTCCGTTCGCGAAGGACGCGTGATTGCTTCTACCACACCGCCCCGTGCCACACTGCCGGGGTTTGATGAGGAGACAATCACATTTCATAAATAATTACACATAAATAAAGGAGGCTTCATTGGCCTCCTCTTCATTTAAACTCGCTTTTTCAATATTTTTAAAAAAAGGGGGAACCTGCATGAGTTGGACACTCAAACGGTTTGAGGAACTGTCAACCTATGAACTATATCGTATCTTACAAGAGCGAGTCAAAATTTTCGTCGTAGAACAAGAATGTCCCTACCCCGAAATCGATGGTCACGACCTTAAAGCCTATCACCTGTATAAAGAGGACAATGAAGAGATTGCCGCCTATTTAAGAATCCTGCCCCCACACACTGTCTATCCAGAAGCTTCTATTGGCCGTGTGATCGTTAAAAAAGAACACCGGGGCAAAGGCTATGCCAAAGAGATGCTGGTGCAGGCGATCAACTTCATCCACCGCGAACTGGGTGAGTCAACCATTAAAATCCAAGCCCAACATTACCTGGAACAATTTTACGGTTCCTTTGGCTTTAAAACCATTTCCGACGTGTACTTAGAGGATGGTATTCCCCATGTAGATATGTTGCTTAAAATGCACACATAACCATTTATCGTAACGAATGTTCTCCACATGACATACAGTTTATTCAATAACGATGTCACCATGTAAAGGCTGCATTAACTTTTGACCAGGTTCAATTGCCAGGAAACACCAAACTTATCCTGAACCCAACCATACTTTGCACTGAAGGGGTAGGTGGAAAGTGGCATGAGAACTGTACCATTCTCGGACAAATGCTCGAAAAGGCGGTCAATCTCTTCTTCTGTTTGACAAGTCACATAAAGCGAAATGGAAGGTGTAAAGGTAAAATCATGTTTGACGCTACTGTCTATGCACATAAAAACTTGCCCATTCAGTGAGAAAGTGGCTTGTAATACCGATCCCTCTTTACCTGCTTCATTTGGCCCATACCGCGTAATATCGATGATTTCCGAGTCCTCAAATAATGATACATAAAAATTCATTGCTTCTTCTGCTTGACCATCAAACATCAGAAACGTAGTGATTTTATGAGGGGTAGGTTTCATTTCACATCTCTCCTTGATTTTCAAACTAGTAAAGTTTAGAACAACAAAGCTATCCCTTTCCGCTTCATCAGATTCATTCCTCTGCAAATGATTAGAATTTTAATTAAAGAGAGCATACATGATAAGGAACGCTCAGTCAAGATCACTTATAGTATTATAGTTGCTTATTGAAAACCAATATGTTATGATTAATTTCAGTTCATTTATCATCATGTGGAGGGTTGTATTGTGCATTCTTGCAGACTAAGATTCCAACCTTTGAACAACTAATTAAATATGTGTTCAAGGGTTCTGCCTGTGGCAGGTAACGGGATTAGTCTGCCTTTTTATAGAAAAACGAATTGTTTGGAATGGTATGTTTAATCCATATGAGAGATTGCTGTTAACAGGGGTAGAGCCAATCTACCCCTGTTGTGCATGTGACAAGATTGAACAGGATGACCAGTACGGCATCGCGCTCTTGCCTAATCGATAGGGGCTTGTTTGACTCATCCTGCATCTCATATGGTCCTGAAACAGCCATGCTGACGCAGTATCAATATGCCCATTAATTACCACACAGGCCATTAAGCCTGTGTTTTTTTATTTTATACATCACATTAACGGAGGTATGGAGCATGAATAAACAGAATAAGCGTCATCGGAGGGTGAGAAAATGTATTCACGGCCCCAACTTTCTGGGACAACATTTTCTCCATAATAAAAAGGTGATTGAGCATTTGATCAATATGGCCCACATCAATGCTAAAGATACGGTGATTGAGATCGGGGCAGGTAAAGGAGCGATTACGTTTTCTTTGGCGGAAAAGGCAGGGAAAGTGATTGCTATTGAATATGATACTGCCTTAGTTGAAACATTGCGCACAAAAGGGGAACAGTACGCCAACCTTCAGATCATCAATATGGATTTTTTAAATTATAAATTACCTCGTGAACCTTTTTCTGTTGTGGCTAACATTCCGTTTAGCATTACGACACCTATTTTAAACAAGCTGTTAAATGACCCTGCCACACGCTTGCAACGTGCAGCACTCATAGTGGAAAAAAGAGCGGCTAAACGCTTTAGCACTTATCCCATAACGCGGCCCAACATCCTAATATGGAGGATGTGGTTTGACTTTTGCGTGACCAGAGAGATCAAACGCACCTGTTTTTCCCCTCCCCCCGGGGTAGATACAGTTGTATTGGTAGTTAAAAAAAAGAAAAAGACCCATCTTTCTCCCAGCCGTTCTTCCCTATTTAGAAGACTGGCTGAGTATGGCTTGAGGTACCCTCAGCTGCCTTTGAAATATGTTTTCAAAGATATTTTTACTGCCGAACAATTGAAGAGAATATGTCAAAACCTTTCCCTAAACCGGGAGTCACCTGTCTGTATGCTCAAAGAGCATGAATGGGGAATCATCTTTCACACCATGATGCAATTTGTGAACTCAAGCCGCTGGCCCAAACACCTTCGGCGGTGATAATGTAAACAAAAGCTGTCTGTTACCCCTTTAAGCACCGTGCGATGCATGGGATTTGCCAAGGATGCCATTCAGGTCGCAGCGAGAGATTACGAAGGGATCATATGGGCAGTGGCTAATTTGGCTGATATGCCTCTGTCAGACCACACCTGTAATATCATATTAAACATTCTCTCCCCTGCTAATGCTTCTGAATTTACACGTGTCTTATCAAACAACGGACTATTGATCAAAGTGGTTCCAGGAAAAAGTTATTTACAAGAGTTGAGATATGCGCTGTATGGTCAGACACAATCAAGAACCGATACAGAGCGAAAGTTATCTGCTCATATGCCGGACAACTTCATGTTGGCAGACGTGCACAACATCAATTATCAAGTGACCGTAAAAAAAGATGCCCTGGACTCTCTGGTTTCCATGCCCCCATTGTCTTGGGGGAGCAGTGAAGCCCATAAGCAAAAAGTGTTAAGCCTTGATCAACTTGAAATAACGGTGGACCTGAACATCTTAGCAGGAAAAAAGCAGTAAATTAATATTTGTGGATCAAACACTTCTAACATAGCTAACTTGTTAGATTAACACTTGACACGAAACCAATTGGTTTCATATTAATTAACAGGAGGTCTTGTATGATGAAGGATCAGACACAGAACAGCTTACCGGATATATGCAAAACAACAGCGTTTAATGCTCCCATTGACAAAGTGTGGCAGACTGTTTCCACTTCAGAAGGTATAGCTGCTTGGTTTATGCCTAACGATTTTGTGGCAGAAGTAGGGCAAACATTTACTCTACAGACGCCGTTTGGCCCCACCCCTTGCAAAGTGCTTGAACTGGAACCGCCTCACCTCCTATCTTTTGCCTGGGGGGAATCTGGTTGGCAGGTCACGTTTGAATTACAGGCGCTGGGAGACAAAACCCAGTTTACCCTTACCCATTCTGGCTGGGGGGCCGCTGATGAAGTGATCCCCACCACAGGTGAAAAACAATCCGTTGTACGTGACAGAATGGATAATGGGTGGGAAGGCATTGTTAATAACAATTTGGCCAAGGTGGTTGAAGGATAAATGGGCACCCCTAAACATGATGTTTTTCAGGCCATTGCTGATCCGACGCGCCGCCGACTGATCAGACTTTTGGCAGAGCAGGAGTTGCCTGTGACAGAGATCAGCAAGCATTTTCCCATGAGTCGAACGGCCGTCTCCAAACATCTGCGCATTTTGAACGAAGCTGGACTTGTTCAGAAGAAAAAAGCGGGGCGTGAAATACGCTACAAAACGCAACCTGATCCTCTGCTTGAAGTGAAGCGCTGGCTCGCTTATTATGATCGTTTCTGGGATAACAAACTGGCCTCACTCAAATACCACCTTGAACAGGAGCAGAAGGAGGATTAACAGCTAAAAGATCCGTCTTGAGACCGATACAAAAACCATCTGAGGACTGTTACGCAGTGTACCGGGGGAAGGTGCTTGGGTTGCTAGGACCGAACGGGGCAGGAAAAACGTCCACAATTAAGATGATTTGCGAACTATTGATGCACTAAAGCCCTTTAACCAGTTTGTGGCTAAAGGGCTTTAGCTTTCATTAACAGGACTATACCAATTTATACACGTGCTCTTTTCCGGCTTCGATACGGATATTTTTAGGGATAGATTTTATAACAGGCAATGTTTTAAATCCCTCTTTCAACCTGTCCATCACAGCCGAATCGCCGACAACATAAAAACTTTTCCAGTTCCTCTTTTGCGCCTCATGTTTCAAGATGGGCACCAGCTTTTTATATTCCCTATCTGCAACAAGTTCTCATTTTTATCAATGTAATCCTTTCCGTAAGCTGATCTTCGGTTTTGGTTTCCGGTGGGCGTGGGTATTTGTTGGATACGCCAATTGGTGTCATCCAAATCCCAGACTTGACCCTTCGTTTTGCGCCTAGGTCCGATCCTCGTCCGTTTCCTCTCCGCCTATACTGCCTTCCCCGTCCGCAAACAGACCATCGTTTAACACCGTGATCAAACCGGCCTTATTCAATTCTGTCATGACTTCAAACAGGCTGTCTTTTTTGCCTTCAGGTAATTCCCGTACAAAACGGTTTATCTCTTCCGCAGGGACATTATTGATAAAGTGAACGCCGCCAAATTGAGCAAAATGTTCATTGGGTCGCATGACCAATCACCTCTGTTTAGAATCTCCATAAATAGTATGCGCACTCCCAATTGTTCTAATCACTTGCGTGGCAATTTGCCCTACTGGTACTGTGCCTTCTCCGACCTCCTGTTCAGGGACATATCAATATTCCCCTGTGCCAGTAATACCCCCAAGGCAACCATCCACATGAAAAGGTAAAGTGACTGTCCATGTACCGAAGGTTAAGCATTAATCAACACGTATGACCTGAACAAATCCTTCCTCTTCTGTAACAGCTTCGTAACGCTGGGCCATTTCCTCAATCACAGGAAGCAGATCTTCCTGGTTGGATTGTATGGCCCGTTGTTTACAGATCTCTACTGGGGTGTTGATCACGATGGCTACGGCGTTATAGCCGTACGTCCGGGCTAGCTTCAGCATAGGTCTGCGGTTTTTGCGGGTCACATTAGTTTCATCGATGACCACATCCAGTTGCTGCTCCATCAATGCTTTCAACATAATATCTCTTACCCGCCACACCTCATGCTCTTTTTCAGCCCAAAACCGCCGACCATGGATAAGTAACCTCAGTTGGTCGGCGGAAACCTTGGGCAAGGCACCAAAATGTTGAGCCACATAAGTTGACTTACCTGAACGTGGCAAGGCCACCATAATATAAATTGTTGGCATCCGTATCCCTTCCATTTCATTAAACGCTTCAGTCAACGGGTATACATGTACTTGAACAGTGTTAAGCTATATCCTTAACGTCGACCTCGAAATATTAACAGAAATTTAAGGAGCTGCAATACGGCGATCAAGGTGCTGGCCACATAAGTTAGCGCCGCTGCTCTTAACACTTTCTTAACGCCCCGCTCTTCATCGTTACGAATCAAACCCAGTTCCACCAGTTTGTTCTCCGCCCTGGCACTGGCATTAAACTCGACCGGTAAGGTCACCACTTGAAACAGGACTGCTCCGGAAAAGAAAATAATACCTAGTCCGATCAACTCGGTAATGTACAGTAGAAAGCCGGCAATGAGTAAAAATGGGGCCACTCTGGATCCCAAGTTGGCGATGGGAAATAACCGGTGCCGCAAGACCAGCATGGGATAGTGAACCTGATGTTGAATAGCATGTCCGACTTCATGGGCCGCCACCGACACAGAGGCAATGGAGCGGCCATAATAAACAGGTTCAGACAACCGCACTTTGCGCACTGTGGGATCGTAATGATCTGAAAGCGGACCGTGCGGAGATTGTTCCACAGCGACATCATGAAGGCCTTCCTTGTCCAAAATATAACGGGCCACTTGTGCGCCTGTTAACCCGGAAGAAACCTGTATTTTGGCATAATGTTGAAACTTGCCCTGTACCTGTGTTTGCGCCCACATGGCCAAACCAAAGGCGGCAAAGATTAAAAAGTCCAATGGGTGAAAAATCACGTTCATTCTCCTTTGCCAATCATCCTCTTTACTAGTATGGCACCACAACCGGCAAGTTATTTTCATAAATTAACATAAAAACACCTTCATCAAGGTGTTGACAACCTCATTTTTGCTGTGCTAATATATTCAATGTCGCCGCAAGACAGGATCAAAATAACACTGATGTGACTCGGTAGCTCAGTCGGGAGAGCACCATCTTGACAGGGTGGGGGTCGGCGGTTCGAGCCCGCCCCGAGTCACCATAAAAACCGCTTGATATCAAGGATTTTTTGTTATAATACAGTTACATAAATCTTGTGAAACAGGCTGATTGGTGGCAGATTGGTGGCAAATTTTTTGCCACCAGGTTAATTAAGCCTGTTCTTTTTTGTTTGAAACAGCGTGTCAAACTTTTCCGCTGCTGCCCTGTCGGCTTCCTCTAAGGCATGGCCATAGATGTTCATGGTCGTTAGGATATTGGCATGTCCCAACCTGGCACTAATGGTTTTCATGTGTACGCCTTGGTTGATCAATAATGTAGCCGAAGTATGACGCAGGTCATGAAAACGAATATAAGGCAAGTTGTGTCTGTCGGTAAATCTTTGCCACCAGGTTTTCACACTACTTGGATTGATCGGCTTACCATTCCAGGATGAGAACACAAAGAAATGTTCCCCTCCTTCCCATAGGTCATCCGCTTTCATCCGTTCCTCCATTTTTTGCAGCTTTAGCTTTCTAAGCATCTTGATCACATGCTGTGGCACAGTTACCTTGCGAATGGAGTTTTTGGTCTTAGGCTCTTTGATCACAAATCCCTGCCCGCTGACATAGGTCAAATTCTGTTTAATGTGTATAGTTCCAGCCTCCAGGTCAATGTGTTCCCATTCCAGGCCCAGTAATTCCCCCCTTCTAAGCCCGCAGGTGACTGCCAGGGTAATCATCACTTTCCAGGTTAGAGGTTCCTTTTCGAGTGCTTCAAACAGTGCTTCTACCTGCTTCTGATCATAAACCTGTGCTTCTTTATAGGCTGTTTTTGGATTTTTCACACTGGCAGCGGGACTTTCTTTGATCAGCTTCCATTCTTCTGCCCGTTTAAACACATTCCTTAAAATCTTGTGGTAATACTCAATGGTTCCTTGAGACAACTTCCCTTGTTTTCCATCTTGGCGCAGCCCCTCTTCCTCTAGGTTCTCCAAAAAGCTGATGAGGTGTATAGGTTTAATCTGATCTAAGCGAAGATGACCCATAGCTGGAATTATTCTGTTTCTCAGATGCAAGACATATGTTTCATACGTTTTAGGCCCCAGATGCTTTTTGGCATACTTCTCTTTCCATTCCTCCACAAAGTCAGCAAACGTCATTTTTTCAGGCGCTATATACTCCCCCGCTTCCACTTCTGCCTGGAATTTTGCCAACTCTTTTTCCGCTTCTCGCTTTGTCAAACCTTTAACCGTTTTGGTACGTCTGATACGCTTGCCCGTTAGCATCATACCCTGCATTAACCACCAAACGCCAGGAGTTTTTCCCCCTCTTTTCAAGATATGCCATCAGATTTTACCCTCCTTTTTATGTTTTGTGTCAATCTAGACTTATCTTGGTTTTTAAAATATGACATCTGGTTTATCCTTCTTTTTCTGCTTTTTCTGTTTCCTTTTCCTGTACGCCATCTGCTTACAAGAGTTATTGCAATACATCTTTTTTCCTTTTTTAGGCAACGCTCTTCCACAGTACCCACAAAAAATAACGTCTTGATCTTCTGCCATCATCCTCCAAAGGTCGTAATAGATAGCTGCTAATAGGTAGTGGGTAGTGTATGTTTCTTTGATTTTGAAACCAAGACGGTTGTACTTGGAGGGTATCACATCAGAAAAGGAAACGTTAATAGCTGAATATAAGCCCCCTTGAAGGGAGTTACCCAATAATTTAATAGCTTTCTGTTTGTCTACTTCTTCATCTTGATTAAAACCAGGTATCAAAAAATTGCTTACATGTATGCTGTCCCCGTTGTGGTCATATGCAATAAACTTGGCCACACTATCATAACTTTCATGTTTACTCAAAACCCCTATAACATCCGTCTCTTTTAAATCGGGGTCGGACAATATTTGATAAAGCTTAGTTAAGCCTCTAATGTGCTGTATATAATATTTCCAGACGCTTAAAGGTTCAAAGACACCATAATAGTAATTCGGAGATGTTATCCCTCTATATAAAACGTTAAGCAATCCTGTGCTTTTGTATGGCACAAGCACACCAAGCAAGCCATATTCTTTGGCGAAGCTCTTTATATCCTCAATTGTTTTTAATGAGGCAAACTTCATTGCAATGCCTTCTGTCTTTTTTACTCTAGGTTCAAGAACTTTCGTTTTAATCGAAGTAAAGCGTAAGCCTACTAAACAATAAACATTAGAGTCAATAATATTCATTATGTCTTTTCTGTAACCCCTTATTTTTTCCTCCCCTGCTTTAATCTGATCTTCAAAGAGTCGTTTAAAGAAGTTAATATATTCCTTTTTATCAAACCCATCTCCACAGTGTTTATCTATAAAAGTGCTAAAATGCTCATCACTCAGCGCTTTTGACTTAACCAAAATGATGTCATCAGGATGATGATAAGTCACATATTCCAATTCATGTGGCAAATATTTATCCTCCCTTCAAATTTTGTTTACGGTATGTTGACGATTAAAGCTCACACATATATTGCCTTAGTAAACATTTAAGGTTTACGATTATATTAACACCACAACTAACATCAGTCAACAACTTTTTAAGCAGGAGGTGTAAAAATGTTAGAACGTAACCAAGACATCCGCCAACTAAAGAAAGGTATACCCAATTGGCTTATTGCAGAGCGTTTGGGCATCCATGAAAATACATTCATCCGCAAACTACGCAAGGAGTTGCCTAAAGAAGAAAAACTAAAAATCCTGGCTGTCATAGATGAACTTAAACAAGAGTTAGGGAGGGATTAAATTGCAACGGCGCACCATAAAGGTTGCCGAAGCTGCCGAGTATATAGGAGTATCCAAAGACACGATTTATGAACTGGTTAGAAAGCGGGAAATCCCACACATCCGCTTGGGTAAAAGAATTCTGTTTAGGGTAGAGAGCTTGGAAGCTTGGTTACAGGAGCGGGAGGCTGGCCCAGAAGATACACAACCGGAGGACAAGCCTGAATATGGCCAACTCAGGATGATTAAGCCATGATTGAACTTATCAAGGCATCTGTGCCTATTACAGAGGCATTGGAGCATTATACCAACGTTGATTTAAGCAGGATAAACACCACTAGGGAGCGGTTCAATATCCGCTGCTCTTTCCATGACGACAGACAGCCCAGCTTTACAATTTACACAGACACAAACCGCTGGAAGTGCTGGGCCGGTTGTGGCCAGGGGGATGTGATCGACTTAGTGGCCAAGGCCCAAGGCATCCCCCTGGGGCAAGCGGTTAGGCTGTTGACTGAACAGATGGGGCTACATAAAGGCCCACAAAAGAAAAAGGTCACAAAGCTGGTTAAAAAACAGCTAAGTGACAAAAAAGTAATATCCGAGTATAAAAATCTTCTCCAGGAAACGTTTCAAATCCTGCTAAAGGTTGAAAAACAAATCAATCAGCGTATAAAGAAGGTCAAAAACATAACTGAGGCAGAAAATTCGGCCGAGCTATACCACAAAAAAGCCTATATATCACACTTGTTAAACTGCATTGCCTATGGAGATGAACAGGAACAGGCATACGCTGTTTATATGGCCCAGCAGTGGCTAGACAATGAAATAAAGGAGGCCGGAAAAGATGAGCGAGCTAGCACAGATCATATTGC
The DNA here is from genome assembly GCF_030814135.1 of Caldalkalibacillus uzonensis. Classification (NCBI taxonomy): domain Bacteria; kingdom Bacillati; phylum Bacillota; class Bacilli; order Caryophanales; family Bacillaceae; genus Caldalkalibacillus; species Caldalkalibacillus uzonensis. The sequence continues at coordinate 42,852 of NZ_JAUSUQ010000009.1, forward strand.
AGGCTAAAAGAGATGTCAGCCAGCAATTTAAACAGATAGACGACGAGCAAGATGGCGGGTTTAGCTTAATGCCTACCTTTAAGGCCAAAATAAAAGAGGATGCTTTTTATGGCTTGGCTGGTGAAGTGATAGAAACCATTGACCCCCATACAGAGGCAGATAAAGCAGCTGTGTTGCTTAACTTCTTAACCGCTTTTGGTAATGTGATCGGCCCGCATGCTCATTTTATGACAGATGGAGCCAGGCAGACCGCCAGGCTGTTTGTTGTCTTAGTGGGAGAAAGTGCAAAAGCAAGGAAATCATCTTCCTGGAAACACGTAGCTCATTTATTTGAGTCCATAGATAGCCAGTGGTTAAAAAACGTTAACTCTGGTTTGTCCAGTGGCGAAGGATTGATTTATGCGGTTCGTGACCGAGTAGAAAAGGAAGAGCCAGAATATAGAGGTCAAGGCAAAGAAAAAGAGATAGTAGGTTATAAAACGGTTGTCGTAGACGAGGGAGTGACAGACAAGCGTTTGCTAATCGTAGAAGATGAGTTTGCGCACACTTTAAAGGTGATCAATAGGGAAGGGAACACTCTTTCGCCAATCATCAGAAAAGCATGGGATGACGGCAACCTGGTCACTTTGACTAAAAACCCCATGCGAGCCACAGGGGCCCATATCAGTATATTAGCATTTATCACAAAGCAGGAGCTATTAAAAGCCATTAGAGACACAGAACTGTTTAATGGCTTTGCTAACCGCTTCTTATGGGCTTATGTCAAAAGGTCAAAGCTTCTTCCCGAAGGCGGAAGTTTAGACAAGATGGATTTAAGACCATTGATTAACCGCATTGCCCAGGCTGTTGACTTTGCTACGAGAACAGGAGAAATGGAGCGGGACGAGCGGGCCAGGGAGTTTTGGGCTCGTATATACCGTGAGTTTGCTGATCCCATAGGAACAGGGACAGTGGCACAGATCGCTAACAGAGTGGAGGCCCAATTTGTCAGGCTTTCCTGTATCTATGCCCTACTGGATATGTCCCCTGTGGTCAGGGTGGAGCATCTTAAGGCGGCTTTGGCTGTGTTTGAATATTGCCTTGAGTCTACCAAATTCATTTTTGGTCAACCGGAAAGGTTTAAAGATGATGAACGTGCTAAACGTTTGCTTATTGAATTGAAACGCAACCCCCAGGGAATGACCAGGACAGAGGTAAGCGATCTGTTTAACCGTAACTTATCAAAACAAGAGATTGATAACCTGGTCAAGAAGTTATCTGATGCCGGTTATGTCACCATAAAGGAGATCAAAAGGCCGACAGGCAGGCCGGTACAGGTCGTTAAACTTGTCTAGTTGTTTATATATTAAAAATGCACGAATTTAAGAATAAAGTCGAATAAACCGCATAACCATGCATGTTTGTAAGCTTCGTAAGCATTTCGTACCCCTACGCATTTACGAAACTAAGGTTTCAATCAGGTCTGATGACCAATAACCCCTTTTGTTCGTACTTTCTTAGGCTTACGAAAAAGAAGCGAAGCTTATAAATGGCTTAACCACAAGGAAAATGAGGGTCTATTCTTAATTTCGTAGCTTCTTAATATATAAAAACAGGATGTGATGTTTAATGGCATTGTTTGATGAGATATGGGCACTGGCAAATAAATATCCATTCAAGACAACCAAAACAGAGCCAAAACCTGAAGAAAACAGCAACGTGGTCTATCTGCCTTTGTCCCAACAGGATAAGCAGGCCAAACAGGCTGGCTTTGTTATCGGCATCCCTGGCGAAATCTACTTTGCTACTGTCAGACGTGCCATTGGCTATGAAATGACAGTGTATATGGAACGACAAGACACATCATGGCTGGTGTGGCGGGAAACATACACCAAGGGTAAACCAACAGCGTCAAAGGATATCTATAAAGGGACAAGTTTTACAACCGCATTGCAGAAAGCCACAAGGTACATTCAGGCCGTCAGGAGGTAAAAAGGATGCTACAGATTGAACTGGATGACAAAACAACTCAAACGTTACTAAAAACAGCCAAACTCAGGAACTGTACCCCTGAGGAAGTGGCCCGGGACATCCTAACGGCTTATGCCAGTTTGGAATATGACATGGAGCGGCTCAAAAGACAGGCAGACGTTCTATTGGGGCTATAAGGCTCATAGACAGGCTTTTGTATAGGGTTAGTATCCCTTTTTACCCAATAGTAAAAACGGCATATAAAGGCTGTCAGCGGGCATATAGAGGATGCTAAGTTTTGTTGAGAGTTTGCGAGAGTATAAAAAAGGCACTTTGAACAACTTAGGACACTAAAAAAGAGCATCGAAAAACTACGAAAGCTAAAAAAAGGTGGAAAAAGTATGAGACTAAAAAAGAGGTGGTCAACATGAACAGAGCGGAGCAACTGGTTCGCAAGTATGCTGAACGTTATAAGGTTAATAAATCAGAGATTAGGGAAGTGATAGAGTCTGGCATCCGTTACGGCATGACTATGGGGCAGATTGAAGTGGGCATTAAAATAGCGTTTGGCCGAGGAAGGGAGTTGTTCAGTGCTGACGATATAGCCAAAGCCTTATGTATCAGCAGGGACGAAGCGCAGGAGATGCTGGATAACTATGTTTCCAGCTTAAAGGCCAAGGGATTAAATCCTGCTGACTATGGTGTGATAGAGCTTGAAAACTAACTTTGGTGCTGTAACACCAATCCTGTTTTATGTTTCGTCCGAACTTAGGACGCATCTGCCAACAAAAAACTAATCGGACCAATCATAGTCCTAAAAAAGAGGTGGTCATATGTGGAGTGAATTGTTACTCTTTCTGTTGCTGGTAACTTATGTGATAGCGTTAAAACTTATACTGAAACTGCATAAGCGCACATCCCAGGTAGCCCACAAGATGGATAGCACAATCAAGGCACTGGAGGATGAGCCGGAAGCTTCCAAAACAAACCCCATGCACTAGTAAAGCGGGACATCCTTTGTTTATTTTCCTCAGTTTAACTTAGGGTACCAGTGTGGACACAGGCCGGTTAGAACAAAAACGAACACTAAAAAAGGATTGTGTTTGTTTTGTAAACGCAACTTTTTAACCCCCCTTCACGTAAACATATCCCATGTTGAAAACGAAGGCCCTGCCCCGCTCCCCAGGTCTATCATGTGACAGTTTAGCGGGTAGGGGGGAGTAAAAAACTAGTACCTTTAGGCACTAAACCGACGGGGCAACTTTCTGCACACAAAATTCCCTTTATGTCTTTAAGGGGGCCGGTTCCCTTTTTATACCAAAAAACGAATTTTATTAGCAGAAGGCTGGCCCGTCGGTTACCGGCTGAAAGATGCCCAAAAATCAGTATCCCCCTGGCACTGAAAAAGGAGCAGGTTTGCCCCGCTCCCTGTAACTTCACGAGTTACTGACATTATCCATTGACCAATCTGTCTATCTCTTCCAAATCCTCACGTTTTAGATACCCCTGCTTAACGCACTCATGTAACACAACTTCTACCCCACATTTCGGGTCAAGCTCTAAATGTTCACAAAGATTTAGATACATTCTAACCAATTCATCATATTTGGTCATTTTCTTGTCCTCCTTGTTTATCGTTTATTGTTTAACAACCGCTCCCGCTCCAGGTGCAGTTGCTCAATCCGTTGAATGATGTGCTGTTTTTTCATCTGCTGGGCATTTTCTGTCCATAGCCCTTAAGGCCAGCCTGGTGTGTTCCTTGGCAATCATTAAAAGACGGTTAAGTGTGTCATTAGGCAGGTGGTGCAAATTGCTCATTTTCCCTTTCCTCCCTTGATTTTTGCCCCTTAAATTTGGTGGCAAATTGGTGGCAGACATAATCACTTTGCCACCAAAATCAGCCTGTATGATCACACTTAACCGTATTAGAAATCCTATAATATCAAGCTTTTTCAGATGTAAACTGTTATAATCCAATGAGCTTGACATGCTTGACAGGGTGGGGGTCGGCGGTTCGAGCCCGCCCCGAGTCACCATACATAAGCAATCACAATCCCTTGTTAGACAAGGGATTTTTCTTTATGGCGACCAACTATGAAACACATATTCTTTGTTGACACCTTCCCATTTGGAACCTGTGGCCATTTTTTGTTCCAACCACTCCAGACAAAATTTTCGAAGTTCATCCATGTACCAGGCAGGGATATTCGACTTCTCCATTTTCAGCATCTGCTGAAACATTTCAGGTATATAACCAAAATTGCCCGGCTCTGCCCCTAACGCATTTTCTATAATATAGGAAAAGGCTTTTGCTTTTTGTATCAGTTCATGGGGCTGCCAATGAAAAATTCCTTCATCAAACAAAAATTGGCGTAAATATCAATGATTGTAAAAAAGTTTTAGATGCTTTTGAAGAAGTATTAAACGATGAATTATCTCATTCAAAAGATGTAAGTAGTGCTTTTGATAAGGTTTATAAAGTATTACATAAGAACAAAAAAAGGTGACTGATTGAATACTTCAATAGCAAAATATAACTGCCGGTTGCTAATAAAATAATCAAATCTAGAGCTTAGTAGATAGAACCCCTAATCCAGGTAATAAAAAATGCAGTTGAAATAGGGTGATTCTATCCTTTTTTTATGATGCGATTTTGGTCGAGCGACACGGATCATATAGTGCTTTATATATAAATATGGACTTAATCTTAGAGTCAAAGGAATTAAGTAAGTTGTCAAGATTACGGACGACGATTCTATTAGTCACACATGATGTCAAAGTTGCAGCAAAAACAGAGCGTGTTCTTTATATGATGAAGTGGAGCAAAACTTTGCCTCAAACTCGTGTCCCTATAATTGGGCGGACATAATAGAAAATAGACGAATATACTGGCATTGAAATGTTTAAGTCAGGGGAGGAATACTGATGTACCACCAACATGCGTATCCACACACTAACCATTGGCTTGCTTCAAGTCCTGCAAACGCACCCCATTACCCCTCTCAACCGTTACATCCCCAAATGACCTATTCAACGCCACAACCCATGTCTATGTCACACCCCACGCCAGACTACAGGATACAAGGCGAGTTTCAAACCTTATTAGCATCCATCATGAATGGCATTGTAGGAGAAGCACAAGCGATTGATTTTTACTCAAGATTATTACAGATGGCGCCAAACGAAAGGCACAGACAGGCAATTCAGCATGCATTAGATGATGAAAAAGTGCATTTAGAACTGTTTTCTCAGCTTTATACTGACTTAAGCGGGCAACGTCCCCAATATACGTTTAACCCGGTTCAATTTCAGACATATCAAGAAGGGTTGTACAAGGCCTATGAGGGGGAATTGGAGGCTTATGAAGAATACCGGGATGTGTACTTATTCACAATGGATAAGCGGGTAAGAGATGTTTTTTTACGAGCCTTTACAGACGAGATTGAACATGCGACCCGTTTTAGCTTTTTGTTTTTTGACCAGAAGTTATGATTTTGGGGTGAATTGAATTGGAAAAAGATAATCGTAGTGAAGCTCTCACAGTGGAACAACTGGACCATGGTCCCCTCCCTTTTTGTGCTTCAAGAGACGATATGGCTCCCTTATTTACCGCTGAAGCATATGTAAATGAACAGATTCAAACAGTACGCCTGGAAGACTTGCGGGGATCGTGGACGGTTCTTTTTTTCTATGCGAGTGATTTTACTTTCGTTTGACCGACCGAATTGGCAGCAGTTGCTGCTGTTTATCCGCAATTAAGAGCCTTAGGAGCCGAGGTATGGGGCATTAGCACAGATAGTGTGTACGCACATAAAGTGTTTAAAGAAATATCTCCTTCAGCCAGACAAGTACAATTTCCGCTGCTAAGCGACCGGAATCATCTTATTAGCCGTGCCTACCGTGTATTGGATGAAAAAGCTGGCGCTGCATTTCGGGCAACTGTCATTGTGGATCCTGACGGCATGATTGTTGCCAAACTTATTTATCCACGCGAAGTAGGCCGAAACACCCATGAGATTGTTCGCCTCATCCAAGGCCTGCAATTCAGCCGTCAAACAGGCCTGGGTGTTCCAGCCAACTGGGTTCCAGGAATGTCCGGCATTCAAAGACAAACGGAAGACATTGGGAGAATTTGAACACTCCCGCCACTTAGATTCTAACGAATCTTGAAGTGGGGGATTCTCGGTCAACCGCAACCGGCCGGGAGTCCTCTTCGTCTCTTGCAAATAAGGACGCGTAACAGGCGGAGCCCAATAAGGGTCACCAGGCGCCGGACCAGCGGTGGCATCCAACAAGGCGGCGCTGTCCCGGACTGAACGGGTCACCGCATGGTGGCTGACCAAGCCGTTCATTACATCTCCAACAGCCGGGCCCAAGGGGGTGCGGCCCCGGGTAGGCTTGAAACCGAATACACCACATGCTTTCCCCCCTATACCTGTTGCAGTGCTCATTGTCAATCTTTTGGGCTCATTTGGTTTGGGGTCTTTTTTGGACAGAGTTGGGCCTTAGCCAATGAGGATCTTGTCTTCCGGGTATCTGATCTTAGATTTTGTTGGTCTTAAGGCCAGGGCAAAAGCAAAGGTCAGCGGACCTAAACGTCCAATAAACATCGTGGCAATCACAATTAATTTTCCTAGCGGCGACAATTCACCTGTCACACCCATGGATAGGCCTACGGTTCCAAAAGCGGATGTCGCTTCAAATAAAATCTCCAAAAAGTCGTATTGAGCCGTATGTTCGGTAATGGTTAACAGTAAGCTAACCAACAATACAATGCCAAAGGAGAGAATAATAACCGCCAGCGCCTGGAAGACAAGATTGTCACTAATCCTTCTTTTAAGGACTGTAACCTCCTCTTCCCCTTTGACAACACTCCTAAGTGTCATGATGAGCACAGCGAAGGTGTTGGTTTTAATCCCTCCCCCTGTAGAGCCTGTCGAAGCCCCAACAAACATGAGAAAAATAGTAAACAATAGACTTGTACTCATCATGGCACCCGTATCAATGGTGTTGAACCCGGCTGTACGAGGTGTGACGGCCTGAAAGAACGATGCCCATAGACGTTCTGCCAAGGATAAGTGCCCGAACGTCTGCGGGTTAAATGATTCCATGATAAAGATAACGATAAAGCCGCTTAGCGTTAAAATGGACGATGTTAAGATCACAACTTTGGAATGGAGCGTCAGTTGTCGCCACTTTCTCTTTTCATAAATGTCCACCAGCACCGTAAAGCCAAGACCGCCAATAATAAATAAAGCGGAAATGGTCAAGTTGACAACCGGATCCCCTACATATTGACTCAGACTATCGGGCCACAAAGAAAATCCAGCGTTATTAAACGCTGAAACGGAATGAAAAGCAGCTTGGTATACCGCCTCTTGCCAGCCGAATTCTCCTGCCCAGCGCAGGGTTAGAATGGTAGCGGCAATCAGTTCCAAGCCGAAGGCAATGATCATTATCCCGACAGCCAGCCGGACAACGCTGATTGAACTGATTGACTTGGTTGATTCCCGAATTAATAACCGGTTTTTTAAGGATATTTTTTTCCCCAACATGATGGCAAAAATCACGCCAAATGTCATAAAACCAAGTCCGCCAACTTGGATTAAGAGCATAATGACCAGCTGTCCAAAGACAGAAAAGTCGGAGCCGGTATCCAAAACAACCAGACCCGTGACACATACCGCTGATGTGGATGTAAATAACGCATCCAGCCATCCGATGCTCTGAGAAGTAGCAGAAGATATCGGCAAAACAAGAAGAACGGCACCAATGAAGATGACGACAGCAAAACCTAATATCATCGTTTGATGTGGACTTAAATCATAGTTAAATATTCGCAAGCGCACGTTTAGACCTCCAGCTTCCTACCTTAAGTCGTGATGGATATTTATTCCAAAAGTTCTTGTTCCAATTTGTTAAGATCCCGATTGGTGCCGACAAGAACCAATACATCCCCTGTTTTGACCACATCGCTGGCATTGGGAGATATATTGATCTTTCCTTCATCTTTTGGTTTGATGGCCATCACCGTACACCCATATTTTGCTCTCAAATTCAATTCCTTCAGTGATCTTCCATTCATCTTTTCAGAAGCTGAAACTTCGAACAAGCTGTAATCAGGAGAAAGCTCTATAAAATCAATGATGTTTCCGGACAAAATACTGTGGGCAACCCGGACGCCCATATCTTTTTCAGGATGAACAATCATGTCAGCGCCAATTTTTTCTAAAACTTTGCTGTGATAGTCATTCTTTGCTTTGACAACGATTCGATTAAATCCCATATCCTTTAAAATCAGGGTTGTTAAGATACTTGCTTGAATATCGTCTCCGATGGCCACAATGGCCTCGTCCAGGTTGGATACGCCCAGTTCTCGTAATACACCTTCATCTGTTCCATCAGCTTGTACAGCTTGGGTAACCAAGTCGGCCACTTTGTTCACTTTGCCTTCATCTTTGTCAATAGCCATGACCTCGTGGCCAAGTGAGGACAATGTTTTAGTGATACTCTCTCCAAAGCGGCCTAAACCAATGACCAAAAATGAACGTTTTAATTGTTTCATGTGATATCCCCTTTTCTAAGCTGTCTTTCCAAAATAAAAAAGCACAGAAGGGTTGGGATTTCTGTGCACCACTAAAAAACCACCCCTCTTTAACGCTTACGAGGTTAGCTGACGGGTTAGGAAGAAAGAGTCTCCCTCCTCATGGTATATGAGGTTCACCCCAAAAAAGTGGGTCCCCCGCTTCCAGATGGAACTCAGCGCTTGTAGGTATCACTTTTAACCTATTTCAGTTTCTCAAAATTATACTCCTAATTCATTAAGCTTGCAACAGAGAACAGCCTCCCACAATAATTAGCTATGTAAACTTCCCTTCAACCAAGGGCGAGGTTGATAGGGACCGATCGGGATTTGGATGAGGCTGGTGTGTCCTTGTCGATCCATCTTGTAAATCTTATCACACAAGTTGGCATCAAACCCGAGAAGCGGGTGTCCCCCCATTCCGAGAGCTGACGCCGCTAACAGTAAGCGTTGCACGAGCATACCCGCTTCCATTTGTTGGATGCGATATCCTCTGTATCCCAGTTCCGTTTTGAAATGATCCTTATCACCTGCCACATGCAGGCAGAGCGGCACTTGGAACAAATTTACATTATCATGGACGCTTGATTCATCTTGATTAACATCGGATACTCCAGAACTTTCTTTGAGCGGACATAATGATCATGCCGAACCGTTTCCAGCTCCCGGGACAATATTATCGTTTATTCTTCAGGTTAATATAGGGCTTCCTCGCTAATTTTTTTGTTGATCACCAGCTTTTATCTACTCAATCGTTCTATTTGTATAAAAGGTTGAAAAGGAAAAAGGTGGGTTAATATCTACATTTCCCACCTCTTAAGTCCGAGATTCTAATCCTGAAAATCCCTTCTGTAACCTCTTCTATACCTTATTTCCTTTCTCAGCAGCCAAGAAGGACACATATTTGCTTCAGAAATTCTCAGTTTCCTCTAAGATCACCCTATAGCATCGCACCCATGCCGGGCGTACCAAAAATGTCCCACCCGAAAGGTGGGAGACAGTTGGTACTTTTTTCAATTTTCAAATCATTAATAGACCCCACGGCCAAGGAAACATCCACATCCTACGATAATAAGCAGGACGAACAACACTACGATTAACGTAAAGTCATCGAAAGGCCGGAAAGGCATGACTCTTCCGTCAGACATTGGCTCCCCTCCTTTCATTGCGTTTAACATTAATATACGTTCATCGTGAATGGTTGTAAGGGCGTGTTACACAGGTTAGAAGTGGATTTTTATAACGATACATGGTGTTTCATACCACTGCTGTGATTACTGCCGGAACCAGCAAATTTGGGATCGTCCTCATAATCTAATGACTAAAATCCACAGCTGCAACGCAGCGAAGAAAGAAGTACTTATGAATGAGGGGTACCCCGATCCCTCTTCCAGAGGGTCAGGGCAATTTTTTTCATGTTTTGACAAGGAGCTGTTAGCAAACAGTGCATAGTGACTTTGGTCAATCTCCGGAAACGGGCATAGCGAAGCCCATGCAGTTCTTTTGAATCTGCGAAGCTTCATTCGATGGTTTCCAAACTTCCTTTGCATAGGTGGGGAGAAAACGCCGAATATAGTTTTGACTAAAGGTGGAGAAATGAGGCACTACATAGGTTTTCAACACAGCTTATGTTTAGTTTTTATTTTTGTGCGTGTCACAACTACCTAATTTAACAAGTCCCAAGATATACACCCTGCTTTTTATAAGCGTCCGGCATAGGATAAATTGAATTTTTAAAATTAAGATTTTCTAAAGGAGGATTGACACCCATGTACAGATATTATGCTCTTTGCCGGGCAAACATAGGACGAGTGGCCAGAATTGGCACCCGAGATGGAAGAATTTTCGATGGAAGAATATCCGGAGTAACCCCAACACATGTTTATCTTACAATTGATTTTACACAATCCGAAAGACATCATCAAAAGAGGGGAGCAAGTTTTTTGAAATACTAATGCCTTTAGCGTGATCTCCTTGTATTTTTTAAAAGTGACAATCTGCTCTGTATATGCCGAAAATATTGTGACACAAAAAACCCCTTTGAAGTTAAGGAGTCCCGTTAAAGCCCATGACATGGAAAATTTAAGCTTTATGGATTTTAAGGTGTCATGGGGTCTATCTTCCCCTTAGCTATCCATTTTTGGAACTTATAAGCTCACTCTTCTGACAGAGAGATTTTATACACAGCATTTTTGGACTTGATCCACTTATGCTTCTGTTTACCCTAAACTTTATTAGCTATGTAAACTTCCCCTCAACCAGGGTCGATGCCGGTAGGGACCGATCGGGATTTGGATGAGGCTGGTTTTCCCTTGTCGATCCATCTTGTAAATCTCATCACACAAGTTGGCATCAAACCCGAGAAGCGGGTGTCCCCCCATTCCGAGAGCTGACGCCGCTAACAGTAAGTGTTGCACGAGCATACCCGCTTCCATTTGTTGGATGCGATATCCTCTGTATCCCAGTTCCGTTTTGAAATGATCCTTATCACCTGCCACATGCAGGCAGAGCGGCACTTGGAACAAATTTACATTATCTAGAGACATGCCGTATTGCAACCGGAGCCGATGATCTCCGGGATGTACCTTCCGCAACACATGGGCAGCGCTGTCATATTGATAAGCACCATCCGGAATGCCTTCAACATTATACAAACAGCCATACAGCGAGACACGGGACTCATGCTTCTTATGTGCTCCATCCAAATCATTCCGATACGAAAAAGCAGCCGTCGCCTCCTGCATCAGAGTGGCCAGTTGCAGTTGGCTTACCTTTTCCAAAACGAAATCCATGCCTGGTGAATATCGCTTTCGGCAGACCGACGCCAGATCATACGCTAACCGTTTCACATGAGGCAGCGCTACCGCTTGACCCTCACCATTTATCCTCTCCTTCGCCCCGATCTGCCGAAATGATCGTGTTGATTCCAGCATGGACGCTTCATTCATCTTGATTAACAACGGATACTCCAGAACTTTCTTGGAGCGGACATAATGATCATGCCGGACCGCTGCCAACTCCCGGCACAATTCAGTGGCAGAGACAGTCCCGTATCCGGTATTCCCGTCAGCAAACCAAGTGATTTCAGGTTCCACCGACAGGGGAATCACTGCATACACGCTTTCCTCCTGTTCGTATAACCCTAGGAGATGGTTGATGGCCCGGTCAAGAAATTGGAAATACACCCCCGTTGCGATGCCAAACCGTTTCGCCACTTCCAGCAACTGTCCAATCAGCACACCGGCATCCAATCCTTGCAAACGGTAGGCAAAGTTATTGTATTTAAAGAAGTTTTTCCAAAACATTGTTGACACAAAAACAGTACCAAAACAAGCGGACACGTCACAACGATGACCAAGAGCCCGGGCGATATATGCATCGAAATGGCCTTCCCGCAACAACACCAGGCGGTGGTGTGCCACATCATAATGGTATACCCCGACAGGCAACTCCTCCATCTTCAGATACACGTACAATTCGTTTGGATACAACGCCCCGCCAGAAGGAACAAACCGCCGGTACGACTGCATCAGCTCTGCCGTTTGTTCTGTGGAATCCAAGGAAAAGTCGGATTCATAAAATTGCGTCAGGCCGAATACATACCAGAGGAAATGACCGATTGTGCGCAGGTCAGGCTTTACAGGGGCTTCCCCTCCTTCAAGCGTCAGCGGTACTTCCGGAGAAAGCGGAAAAACAGGCAAGCCGCGGTAAAGCTTATACGCAAGCGGTGCATCATTCCAATCTATTTCCCAGTCCGGTGGACTTGCCTTGTCAATGTCAAAATGCAGATTGTACAGAAATGCCTCCAGATTCATCCTCCTGCCTCCCAGTCGCCGCTTATGGAAACGGATGCGGATATGGATTAAGCTGTTCCAGTGTCAGCGGTTGTTTTGCATAGCCGAGTTCCATTGGCACCCTCAACACCCTTTCCAGCCCCGTTACACGGGTAAGATGATGCCCGAACGTCATCGGCAACATCCCCGGAATCAGCGCCTTTACACAATGGAGTCCGTTTCGGCTTATTTCCGGTGTTGTCTGGTTCACCACTATCACGTCGAGGTTCAACCGGCGAAACACCTGAAGAATGTCCCGCAGGTCATCGGTCAGATCCTTATGCCTTACTCCCCGCTTGAATTCCTCATCAAACGTTCTCAATGGACGATTTTCATCCAGCAAAAATTGCAGACGCTCCTCCGCTTGCGGCAAACCGTACACCATGCCATGATCATCCATCTTTCGCACCAGGGTAGAATCTTGCAACATGCGCTCATACTCCTCTTGGTTCGCCTCAAATTTCTCATCAAGCGTCAGCATCATACCAGCCAGCTCGTGAACCGCACTTTTCACTGCCCGGACAGGGTCCGGATGAGCTCCGGCCCCACAGATGATATTCAATCCCCTTGTCTTCCTGTTTTTTGCCAACGCCCAGACGCTTGGAATCCCATTCTCCATCGTCGAGTTAAACAAATACAGATCATACCCCGCCACCGCACGGACACGTTCGACCATCAACTGAAATTCCTGATCATCAACGGAATAAGGGTCAATACGCGGGATAGGCAATTGGGCGTACCAGGTCATCAGAAATGAATCTCGTTCCACCACTTCCAAAATGCCGTAGAAAATGGCTTCCTCCAAACTTCCGCCCAACGCGCATCCGTTGGAAGTTTCATAGACAAATCCTTGCCCGCAGCCCAAGCTGTAATAGGCAAGCAACTGTGGAACCAGAATCGGACGCTCTTCTAAAAAAGAATAACCCCATACCCAATCCATTGGGCGGTCAGGATCAAACGGTTTAAATGGAAAATCAGGCCGTGCATACTGTTCTTTCGCGTGCAATCCTACCTTGACGGGATTCAGCGCTTGATCTGACAAATTGCGGTAACTGTCGTGGATGACCGTCCGTTTACCGCGGGGAGCCAGACCACAGTACCGTTCCAAGCCCTCCAAAATAGCCGTTATTTCGCTTACCGCATAGGAATGAGTCCGGCCTGCTGCTCCCTCGTCGCCCGTGAACAACGGCAGGTTTACACTCGCATCGGCAAACGGCGAGATGAGGTTATACATTTTCCCATTCAATAAACCAGTCCGGTCATCTAGATAGTCATCGACCAGCACTTCCTTCAGGTCATCTATTGAACGGCAGCGGTAACTGTCGGCATGAATCTTCGGACTTGGTTGAAGTGAGATGTGGGCTGCTGCCAGCGAATCATCGGGTAATTGACCACAAACCGAACACAGCGGATCGGGCAGAAAGAAGTGACGTGAGCTCTTCAACGTTTTCAGGTTGATCAACAATACCCGGCCTTCCAAGTGGGGCCGTTTGCCCTCTAGCACCCTTTGCGCCTCCGCTTTAAGCAGGTAAGCCATCTGCAAAAGGCCCGTACGCGATGCCCAGGCGTCACGTGTGATTTCTTCTTGAGCCCCCAGTCTCTGTTGCAGTTCAAACATCTCCCTGCGGTCACGTCCTGCTATGAGGCGCCGCCAGTCAGCACACTGGGAACATCCCGGCGTACCCGGGCGAACCAGCGGTCCGATGACGCCATCGCCAAATGAAATGAAACCTCGCAGCCAAGGGATGTTGGTTGGTCGCAAAACCTCTTCCGCCTGTTGATGAACGGAGGGATGCCAGGCATCGTGCACCACCAGAACCAAATCAGCCGCTTCCGGTACTCCAGCCTCGAAACCGGTGTGACGAATGACCTGGTATTGTCCGGACAGTTCTCCGCATACGAAGTCCGCCAACAATCCTTCTCCGATGACCACCACCACAGGATTCACTGAGATTCCTCCTCTCGCAGCAACACACCAAACACTCCTGCCAATCCCTCTTTCACAAATGGTTCCAACGCCAGTTCGAAGACCAAAAGACGCTTGCGATTCCGTTTCAATCGCTGCATGGCGGACAGTAAGAGCTCGGATTGTGCCGTCTCTTCACACGCAGGGATGTCAAGGCTTAGCGGCGCCTTTTCTTCCCACAACACGGACGAAACCTCCAACGGTGGTGTCGGGAGGTCAGTCGCTTGGTTTTGTGCCTTCGTAACCGCCTGTTGCAACGCCTGCCGCAACGCCAGTGTTACATTCAATCCTACACTTCCATACCAGCGGTCTTTCGTACCGACCCATACCACAGGGAAGCCGCACACTTCCTCTCCCAAGCCGATTAGTGGTGCTCCCTGCATCGTGGTCAGTGCCTGCAAATAAAACCGGCAACGTTCATCTTCTATGGCACTCAATTGCACCCGAGAGACAGAATAAGTCTGATCCTCCTTTTGCTTGACCAGCTCCTCGGCCAAACACTTTTGCAGCCCACGGCAAACGCCTTCCGCAAACGTTTCCCCCGCTCCGATACCAACAAATTCCTGCGGTACTGCCACACTACCCTCTGTCGCTTCCTTATGTGGGGGCAGAGTCGTAACGAAGAGACCGGCCATTCGGGACACATACGCTTCAATTCCGGCAAGTCCCGCTTCCCGGCGTGCTTCGTCATGCGTCAGCCCTGTACAGATTATTTCCGGTAAAAGCTTAGCCGGTCCTTCCGACAGCGGGTCGGCTGGCTGAACGCGGCACTGTGCTAACGGAAGCTGCCTTAAATCACCTTCCTCCCAAATATGAAAAATCCCTGATTCCGCTGATGTCAATGAGCCGAAGTAAGATAGCAATGCACCAGGCTTACTTTTTCCTGAACTTCGTCTGAGCAGAAGTTCGGGATCCTCAACCCATTCGGCATGCGCATTTCTTGCCACCAAGGGATGAGGCAGAAACGAATGCCAATTGCCTTCCAACGTCTCCAGATCCAGCAGGAAAAATTGATTATTCCGTTCCGGTTCGGTCACTCCCGTCACCGTTTTAAACAATTCAAACACGATTAGATTGGCCAACATCGCTTCTGCTGTGGAAGAGAAGGTGGAGAACTGTGGATCTTTATACAGCGCGGATTGGTGTATGCGCCGCCACGCTGACTCCCAACATCCGTTAGAGTCCGGATGCACCACAGGACCTGCCAGACCTGCCTGCTCCACAAACATGGCGGGGAGGAATCCCTTCTTCTCTTCCCTGCAAACCGTATGAACAGCCCGCAATTCCTCTATATCGCCCTCCTGAGACACATACAAAATCCAATCAAACGGCTGCATAATCTCCTGCCAAGCACTTACCCTCTCATTCTGCAGCGTGATCTCCTCTACCGCCACCTCGGGGTCCGTTTTACGGGCATGTGCCTCCAGTTCCACTAACCGCTGCCGGTTAGTCGGCACTGAGTCCGTGACCAGCACGTGGAACTTGGGCAATCCGGCTTCAAGCAACGCAGAAACCAACGAGACAAAAAAAGGGCCGGCACCGATCGCCAACACTTTGGCCTGACGAAAGGCTTGAAAACGATACGCACCCGAATCGCCAAAACTGTCCAAAAATTCAATTTGAGAAGCATACTTTTTAAGAATCTGTTCCGTTAATTGATGTGGACGGTCTTGGCTTACATCCCGAACAAACCCGTTTCGATACAGCACTTCTGCAATTTCATACACCCGGTCCCGGTACGGGCCAGGCAATCCGTCTGTCAAATCCCCCAACGTGTACTCCCCGTTGAACATCGGTATCAGTTTTTCAATCCACTGATCGATCGTACTGCCTTCCATACGGAACGAACATAAGTTGTTCCGAACATACACACCGCCGTTTGGATCAGGGAGAAAAAACGTGTCCCTTTTCACTTTCAGACGCATAGAAGGGGTCAAATTTGTCATTCCGTTCCTCCTAACCTTGAGCTGTTCTCAAATCTGCATCATCACTTTCACCATTATCCTATGTAGCGCAATTTGTCTATTATGTCTAATCTATAGAGAAGAGCCCCTACAACAACTTATGTAGAGGCGGTATCTTCTCCTTAGGCCACCACGGTTCCCGTTCGAAAACCGAATTGATTAACCACTGCAACGACCGCCACAATTACCGGCACAATTACCCCCACACCTAAAACAGTTAGCGCAACGAAAACAATTGGAGCAGCGAAAACAGTTAGCGCAACGAAAACAATTAAAGCAACGAAAACAGTTAAAGCAAATAAAGCCGAAGCATAGTCGGGCCTGATCGGCATAGTACTGGTTTTGGTCCCAAGGAACTGGCTCACTTGCCTGAAAATCTCCAGTATTCAAATTTTGAAGTTCCTTTTGAAAATCATCCATTTTCATAACCTCCTGTAAATTAAATGAACATGCCAGCCAACCTGAGTGAGGAACAGAACAAACATCACCAGAAAAACAACTGGCATAACAGGTAAAGCCAACAATACTTCGTACTTTCACCAACAAAATATGAACGATGATTGGGTGTTGTTACTGATTGAAGTGCCTATTTTCTATTGTTTTTTTGAGAAAATTAAGAAAATAAACTGTATAAACAAAAAGTCTTAAATTACAATAGGTGGTGCATAAAATAATTTAAGATTTCAAAACAAATATTGATAAAAAAATACGAAGAACACTTAATGGACATATTGGACAATATCGCAGCTGATGTGATCACTTCCGCTCGTTTACGTAAAAAAGAAGGGCATCCAATGCCGAAACAGGAGGATCACCGTGATGAAAAGTCGATTGAATCAAGAAATGCTCGATGAGCTTGTCGCTCATACGGCAAAGAAACCAAACATTTTTGGAGTTGTAATGTGTGTAGAAAAAGGCGATGACTCCATGGAACTGGTGAGTGCCGCTGGAAATATGCACACGGATGATCTCTATTTCATTGCCAGTGTCACCAAAATGTACGTGACTACCGTTTTGTTCAAATTACGTGCGCAAAGGTATCTCCAATTGGAAGACCCTATTTCCAAGTATTTGCCCAAAGACATGACCGAAAGGATTCATGTATTAAATGGAATTGACTATACCCATCAAATCACCATCAAGCATCTGGTGTCCAATACATCAGGAATCCCTGACTACTTTTCCTCCGATGTTTTTAAGAACTTGGTGAATGGTGAAGATCAGTCCTGGAATGTGGAGAAGACGCTGCAAGTGATTAAAAACAAAAAACCGAGATTCTCACCCGGGCAGAAAAGGAAAGCTCAATACTCAGATACGAATTTTCAGTTGCTAGGCAAGATCATTGAAGTCGTGACCGGGGAAAGTCTGTCCTCCGTATACCAACGCTTGATTTTTGACGAGCTCTGTTTGGAAAAAACGCATGTATTTGATCATAAAGAACCACGGAATGAGCAACCAATCTCCATGTATTACAAATCAAAACGGCTTGATCTGCCGCTGTACATTTCTTCGATTCCCGCGGAAGGAGGCGTGGTGTCCACCGCCAAAGAAACGATGCGGTTTTTACGGGCTTATTTTGATGGACATCTTTTTCCCCGGGAAGAACTTCAGGAATTACAGCAATGGAATCTTCTGTTTGCGCCTTCCCTGTCTTTTTACGGACTTGGTCTGGCGATACAACCTTTATTTCTTCCAGATTTTATTCGTAAAAGCGGGCTAATGGGCCACTGGGGGCAAACGGGGGCATTTGCTTTCTATCATCCGCCAACCGATCTTTATTTTACTGGTACTGTTAATCAATTAACTGGACACTTTCACGCCATAAGACTGATGTCCAAAATCATTCGAAAAGAACGTGTTCGAGAAAACGAATGATCATTCTGTCCTAACCCAGTGGATCTTATCCCGCCAACATATAAAAAATACTAGGGATATCCACTCCATTCAATATTTTGATGCTTATTATGTAGATTTGTCACTAGCGTTGCGTTATAAAAATTTTTACTCTCTTCTCAACACCTGACCATCAGACTTTATATGTATTGTTGGTGACAATTGATCTAAACGATCAACGACCCGCTGCCGCTCATGATGTGCTTCGTCTAAATACCGAATCAGCCCAAAATCTATTTTAGCGGGCCAGATTTTTACATCAGTTATGTGTTCGGATGTTAACTGAATGTCTAAGGCTATTGTGTAGTTTGCCTTTTCAGTGGTGCTAGTTGTAAACACGAAATTTCCTAATGAGAACGCAGTAATCTGATCATCATCTCTCCATTTAATTTCCTGTAACACATGAGGGTGAGAACCTACCACAATATTGGCACCTGCTGATACCAACTTTTCTTCCAATTCTAATTGGACATCATTCGGTATATCCTCACGTTCTATTCCCCAGTGTACGTACACAATGACCATATCTACTTTAGATCTCCACTGCTCTACCACACTAAGCAAAGGTTCATCCATATAAGCACTGGCCATTCCAGGCTTATTTTCTCCTGCTACCCAATCAGTGGTAGGAATGACTCTCGATACCCCAATCACTGCAAATGAGACCCCATTAATTTCGTCCACATAAGGTTGAAATGCCTGTTGCAGATTATGTCCTACACCAATGTAAGAGTACCCTAACTGATCAAGTTCATGCATCGTTTCATCCAGTGGGGCGTCCATGCCATGATTATTGGCCAGTGTAAAGAGTATCTTATCCTTCAAAGGTTCAAATAGTTCAAATCTGGATGGTTCAGTTTGAAAGGCGTATGTTTTGTCCTCTAACTTACCACTTGTTCCAACTGCTGTTTCCAAATTGGCAACAACCAGATCAGCTTGTTCTAAGAAAGGCATAAACTCAGATAATGGGTAATCATTTCCCTTTTCATCCATCACTTTCGCTACATTCCCAGTCATCATTGTATCTCCTACAAACATTAGGCGTAGCATTGACTTATTCTCATCAATCTGCTTATCTGTGTCCTGCTTTTCTGAGTCCTGTTTAACTTCATCTTCATACTGACGAACTGCATGATTATCAGCAGCCGCTGGCCGGTCTGGCTCAGGTAAATCCATTTGATCCAACGGTTCATCTGGCTGAGATATCATCTCTTCACCCTGACAAGAAACAAGGACGAACATCAAAAGCAAGAGACAAAGTAACCTTAGTTTTTTTGAAAAATTTAATTTGATAAATATATTGGGCTTCAGAATGATCAAATTATCTCTCCCCTATCCCCTCTGTATCGACGATCATCCCAGTACGATAAAATGTGTTTTTCTCTTTCTTGATGAGCACGCAAAACCATCTTTAGATAAGGGCAATAAAGGGGTCCCCCAAAAAGTTATGTCAACATTTGGGTAGCCCCCTAAGTATATTCTATTATTTTGCCCTCACCTTGTTCTCAAATTTTCCTTTGTGGGAACCGTCACAAAAAGGCTTATTACCAGACAGACCACATCGGCATAAGAAAGTTGCTTTTTTGGTTTCAATACGTTGCCCTTCTCCATCATACAGTTCGATTTCACCCTTAATGGCAATGGGCCCGTTATCGTTAATGGTCACTTTCACTTCAGACAACATGATTCACCTCCCTGCATTTAAAAAATTCTGATTATATTTCCTTCTTCATTTAGAAGAACATATATACATTTCCTTGTCAATACTGGGACTTTTTTGCTTTGAATGTTTTTTTCTTTTACTTTTAAAAAGGCTGTAACATAATATTTAAAAAAATCCTTAAGTCCATATCGGTCTATGAATTTTGTCGAGATGTTAAAACAATACTTTTCTTCTTTTGTTTCCGATTTTAATATAGTACTTTCCATTATCTTCGTTATAAAATAGCCTTATTTTCAGCCATTTTTAAAGGTGTCCACACTTCATGAAATCTGTAGTAGGGCATTTCTATCCTCCTTCTTCACAACCCTTTAGGCCTGTTTTTATTTCTGGTACATTTTACGTGCAACAACATGGCATATGCTTATAAAATGAGAAGGAGGTCCTGAAACCCTTTGCCAGGAACACATCACTTCTAAGGAAATAAAAAAACTGATACCATATACGGGAGGTTCAACACTTGAAATCATATCTCATTAACTGTCTGGCCGTGGGCATCGGAGGAGCTCTTGGCACCCTTTTCCGTTACTTGATTAACATCTCTATCCTTGGGTCTCCTTTTCCTTTGGCAACCGTCATTGAAAATATTGTGGGCAGCTTTGTGCTGGGGGGCTTAACAGGTTGGCTTGTCTTTAAAAAAATAAAAGAGTGGTTGAAAACAGGCCTGGGTGTGGGGCTATGCGGAGGATTCACCACCATGTCAACTTTGGCAGCTGATACCGTTATGGTTTACCAAAATATGGACATGGGCTGGGCATTTTTCTATATTACATTATCTCTGTTTGGCGGGATCATCTTTGCCGGGTTAGGTTACCTGCTGGGGGTAAAACTGGGTGAGCAAACCGCCCAAAGGAAAGCAGGTGAACAAACATGAACCTTCTTCTGTTAACTTTAGGCGGCGCATTTGGGGCTGTTTCCCGTTATATGGTTGGCATCGTGATCATGAGAGCATTCCCTAATCCGCCTATACCTGTTGCGATGGTTAGCGTCAATTTTTTAGGATCGCTTGGTTTAGGCTGTTTTTTGGGCCTCTACTTTGGTTCCATTCCTTTTGACGCCTATGCCTATCCGCTATTTCTGCTCCTGGGCGTTGGCTTTTTTGGTGCTTTCACCACGTTTTCCACTTTCAGTGTGGAGGCGGTTCAGCTGATCCGGGATAAACAACCGGCTAAAGCACTGCTTTACATCTCGGCTTCCATCTTAGGGAGCATTGCTCTTTTTTTGCTGGGGTTCAGTTTGTCCCTAACCGATTAAAATCTTGTCCATTGGCCGGAATCGTTCAATTTATTTAACTACTTCCTTTAAGACCTTTACCATATTCACTTTTTCATTCGTCTCATGTCCCCATCCAATTGTTTCCTTAACAATATTTCCGTTGTAGTCCACCTCCATCACTGCCTGAAAAGGGAATGATTGACCAAAGCGGAAGCGGAGATCGGTCCATTTTAAGCGCAGGATGTCTCCCTCACGGCGCTTTTCAAAGTAAACATATTTGGCGAAATACAAAAAGGCATCCAGCACATCACTTTTCTGTCTCCATCTCTGCCAGGCTTGCTGCCAACTCTTGGGTAATTTTATTTCCTCTCGGTACTCACCGTTCCTCAAGCGGCCCAGAATATATCGGTCCTCCGTTTCAACTATCACCTGCCAGTTGTTGAAGCGGAATGTGGGAGTCACACTAATGCTTACAGGTTTGTACTTCCGGTACAAGCTTGAAATACGTCCTAGTTGAAAACGGTGCAGGTAAATCCGTATCAAAACATACAGCAAGGTTAAGCCGTTAAGCCCGGCAAATAATGGCCCAGGCGATATGTTCCCTGTCCACCACAGGATAATCCCGGCCAGTTGAGTGAGAAAGATATACGGGTCCAAGATCATGAGCACATCTTTGGCCAGCCACTCCTCTGTAAACGGACGTAGTGCCTGTGTACCGTAGGTGTTTAATACATCCAGACCTACATGAACAAGCACAGCAATAAAACACCACATCCATAGCAAGGACCAAGACAGTCCATCAACAAAGGGGATGATCAACAGGGTGATCAAGGTTGGCCAAATAAACCAAAAGGGAATGGAGTGTGAAATCCCCCGGTGATATTTGAAATAAGCGGCATCTCCTTTTAAGCGGCAAACACAATCAAAATCAGGTGCTTGAGAAGCAATCACCGTGCCAATGGTAACAGCCAGCCCAACAGAAGGGGTGGATGCCACCTCAGGATGAAGATGGGCCAAACCACCAAGTCCGGCCCCAATCAGAAAATGACTCGCCGTATCCATGGTATCCTTCCTTTTAGTGAAATCTTAAAGTCAAAAAGCCGGGATTAAGCATCCCAGCTAAAACGCACGCCATATTTTCCGCTTTTCACTTTAAATACTTCAACCATCTGGGGAGCATGGCACCCCATAAGCCACCAATCATGTTCAATACGAATTTTTAAGCAATTGGCTTGAAATTTGCTGTCATATAGTTTGCCCCAATAAATCCAGTTCATTTTTCCCTCACACCTGCATTAACTTGGTCTATTTATCATCATATCCAAATGAACCGGATTTAATCGTCATTATCCCGCTTGTTCTTCTCTTTGTTCCAGCTGCACTTCTTCCGCTTCCTCTTGGTCTCGCAGACGGTGGGCCAGGCGGCTGGACGCACTGGCGGCAATACTGCACACCAGGTCATCCAAAAAAGTATTGACATGTGAACCGATCTTAGAATCCAGCTTTTTGATAATACCCACTTTCTCTTTATCCAAATAGCCAAAGGTGGTCACGGCAATACTGCCATAACCAAAAACAGAACCCAAGGCTAATGTTTCATCACAGCCGAACAAGCCCTCATCATTCTCTACAATACTTTGCAACGGCTCGGACAACAGTTTTTTCTCAGCAAGCATGTCCAGCTCAATCCCCACCAAGAGCGCATGCTGAACTTCCCTCTTCTCTAAAACGGCTTCAACCGACTCCACACATGCAGCCATATCCAAATCCGGTTTGTACGGGGATTGCATTTGATATACAATCTCAGCAATATCCTTGATGGAGACACCTCTCTTACGTAGCAGATCTAATGCTGCTTGTTTTACTTCTTTACTATGCACTCTGTTGTACATCGCAAAACCTCCCTGTTTCCCATTACCCCTGCTAGATGGAAGTTAAACCATTTCACTTTTGCTAATCGAGTGATTAGTGCTATCATTTTAACATATTCAGCTGTGCAAGGGGAGTGACAAACGCTAAAATATGATACAATAACAATATGTATGCCAAGAAGGAGGGTACACATCATGAAATTGGGCATAGCCATTTATCCACCCAAAGATATTCAGGATATTGCCAATTCATTCCGCAAACGTTACGACCCCCGTTATTCTCTCATTGCACCTCACATTACAATTAAAGAAGCTTTTGAAGTTGCTGAAGATCAATTGCCTGAGATTGTTCAGTATTTACGCCAAGTGGCTCAAGATACTGAGCCGATCCCACTTCACATTTACAAAGTGAGCCACTTTCACCCGACCAACAATGTGCTTTATCTAGCCATTAAAGAGGAACCGCGGCTGACAGCGTTACACCATAAATTGCATGAACCGCCACTCTTGAAGCATGAACATAAATATCCTTTTGTTCCACATATCACCATTGGGCAAGAGATGTCTGACGACGAGTTGCACGATGTCTATGGCCGTTTACGAATGAAGTCATTTGAGTTCTCTTTTACGGCTACCCGCTTCCATCTTCTCTATCAATTGGAGAATGAAACTTGGACAACTTATGAAACCTTTCTGCTTGGCCAGCAAGGGTAGGTGGTCGTCAAAATGAAAAAAGAGTTGTAAGACGGTGACTTACAACTCTTTTTTTGCTTGTTCATCTTGTGCCTGCTTCATCTGTTTTAAGTGCTCCAGCGCCTCCCTTGGGACCGGCTGAGAACCCAAGTCTGAGTGGAAAACTTGCCCATTCCGTTCGCCGTGATAATCAGATCCACCGGTCGCAATTAAGTGAAGCTCTTTAGCCATACGGCTATACTTGTCAACCTCACTGTCCGTATGATCAGGATGAAACACTTCAATGCCTTTCAGACCAATTGCGGCCAGCTCTTCGATTAAGGGATCATCATCATATAAACCTGGATGAGCCAGAACCGGAATGCCCCCATAGCGCAAAATCAGACGGACTGCATCTTCAGGGGAAATCCGCGGAGGATTGACATAGGCTTTGCCTTCCCGCCCTAAATACTGTTCAAAAGCTTCTTCCATAGAATGAACAATGCCTTTGTCCATTAATACTTCGGCCATGTGGGGACGGCCAACATTGCCCTCAGGTTGTGTCTGTTTGGCCTTTACCTCTTCCATGGTGATGTCTATGCCCAATTCATTGAGGCGGGCCACCATTAGCTCATTGCGCTTCGCCCGCACATTCCGTAATTTTTTCAGCTCTTGCTGAAGACCTTGCTGCTGATATTCAATGTAGTAACCCAAGACGTGTACATCCTGACCATGGCGCAACGTACTGATTTCAATACCAGGAATCACCTCTACCCCAAGCTGACGTCCAGCCTCAAGCCCTTCTTCTAAGCCACTTACCGTATCATGATCGGTTATGGCAATAGCTTGCAATCCCTTTTTCTTGGCCAGACGCACATTTTCTGTCGGGGTGTTGGTTCCGTCAGATGCTGTGGTATGGGTATGCAAATCAATGACTGCCATTGAACTCCTCCATTTCATTCATCACACGAATCATTAAGTCAGGACGGTCGGTGATGATCCCCTCCACGCCCTTCTGAAGCAGATCGCGCATGACCTCCTCTTCATTGATCGTCCAGTAATAGATGGGCATGTTTAACTTTTGGGCGCCGTCAATCAAGCGTTGGTCGGTCAAACTGAAAAAGTTATACTCTGGTGGCAGAGAGATCACATCGGCTTGCGGCCGATACAAGCGATTGAGAAATGTTTTATGATAAAAAGCAAAGCGCATCGCCTCTTGTTGTCCCGCAACAATCGGCACCTGACCCTGGGCATAGGTTTGAAAATGATCAAGAATTTCATCGTCAAAGGAGGCGACAAGCACTTGATCCTCCATCTTGTACGCCTCAATAAGTTCCCACAGCTTGCGGGCCAGCAGCGCTTTGGGCGTTTCTCCGTCTCCGGTCACGTCCGGCAAGTAACCGGGGGATTCCTCATCAGGTTCAGCATACTTTAACTCAATCAGCATGCGTGCTTCAGGAAAAGTTTCAAACACCTCACTGACGGTGGGGATGGTGATGCCTTGGTTACGATAGATGAAATTGCCACGGATATCACGAAACATATAAGCTGCATCCAAAGCCCTAATCTCCTCCAAGGTGAGTGCATCCACCCGGCCTTCCCCGTCAGTGGTCCGGTCAACTGTTTCATCATGAATCACCACAAGATGGCCGTCACGGGTCATATGCACATCAAATTCAATCACATCAGCCCCCAGCTCCAACGCTAGTTCAAAGGCCAGCAGTGTGTTTTCCGGGGCAATGTCTGCACCCCCCCTGTGGGCGATGACAAGCGGATCCTGATCCCCTTCAAAAAAAGGATAAGCGGGTCGCTCAGGCACAACAATTAAAAACAGAGCCAAGTAAGCCAAAGCCAGAAATAAGAGAACGCTTAAGATAATTTTGAAGATTGGCTTTTTCTTCTTGCGCCGACGAATATACGGCGTTGGTGCATGATGAACACGTGTTTCCATCCGGCTTCTCTCCCATATTAATCTGTTTTCATCATACCTGTTCTATGTAAGAAAAAAAAGAGAAAATCTGTTACTATCTTATACAAAAGATGGTAAAGCCCATCATATTTTGTTCATGTTTCTGGGCGAAAAAAGACCCCCTGTTTTAATCAGAGGGCAGTCACTTGCACTTTTCTAATTATATCCAATTTAGGCATATTGGTCAAAATATAAACCTTTCCCGGTGTGATATTTAATCTTTTCCGGCCATTGGACATAACGTTTAACGGGAGAGTTCACTTCTTTTTTGATCACAGGTTGTACTTTCGGGACCTTGGACTGTACAGGGGGAATCATATTCATGGCCACCCGGTACGATTCAGGGAAATAAAGAGGATAATAACCCATCTGTATCACCTCGGCCAGTGACTTCTTGTTATTATCTATATTCCCCCTGCCCCCTGTTATGAATCATCTTTGTGGATTGAGTTCAGCCAGACAGCCGGATGTCTTAGCTCCAATCATTTATCCACGGCACTTAGATGCTGCCCAGGATATTAAATCCGGAATCAACGTGAATGATCTCACCAGTGACACCGCTGGATAAATCACTGAGCAAATACAGTGCCGTCTTGCCTACTTCTTCCTGTGTCACTGTACGGCGCAGTGGTGCTTTTTCTTCAATGGTCTTTAGAATACTGTTGAAGTCTTTCACGCCTTTGGCTGCCAGGGTACGGATCGGCCCCGCTGAAATGCTGTTGACACGAATGTTGTGCGGGCCCAGGTCATTAGCCAAATATTTGACAATAGAATCCAAAGCAGCTTTGGCCACACCCATCACATTATAATTGGGGACAACGCGTTCTCCGCCCAAATAGGTCAGTGTGACAATGCTGCCACCCTCGGTCATCAGCTCTTTGGCTGCCCGGGAGACAGCAACCAGTGAGTAGGCACTGATGTCTTGGGCTAAATGGTATCCTTCTCTTGAAGTATGAACAAACTCCCCTTGCAATTCTTCCGTTTTGGCAAAGGCAATGCAGTGGGCCAGGCCATGGATGACACCCACTTTTTCCTTAATGGTGGCGAATGCTTCAATAATCTCCTCATCCTTGGTTACATCACAGGGTAAGAGCAGCGAATCATCACGGTCAAGGGTAGCAACCAATTCCTCTACATTTTTCTTTAAGCGTTCACCTTGGTATGTAAAAATTAAACGTGCGCCGGCATCATGCAATGCTTTGGCAATTCCCCAGGCAATACTTCTTTTATTTGCAACTCCCATAATGACATATGTGCGTCCAGCCAACATTTGATTCATAAGGGACCTCCTCAACTTGATATTTACTATTAGTATCTGGTCTTAAACCTATTCTCCATTATATCATGTTTTCCAAGCGAGTGACTAGCTAAATCCGGCTTTTTGTTATATGATGCTATAGGGAATAAAAGTTCTAGTTTAGTATCACGATAAGGATGAACCACGATGACTAAAGAAAAAAGCGTATGGCAACGTCTTGACTATGGGTTATTATTTCTTGTCTTTTTGCTGTCTTTATGCAGTTTTATCGCCATCTACAGCGCCACCAATGTCAGTGAAGAATATGGCACGTATCACTTTTTAATCCGCCAAATGATCTGGTATGCGTTTGGTTTTGCTGTATTATTGGTTATGTTGCTGTTTGACTACCGGCAGTTGAGACACTTATCCATCCCCTTCTACGTCACCGGTATTATCCTGTTGCTCTTGGTCATGCAGTTCGGTGAGGAAGCGAAAGGGGCTCAGCGCTGGATTACCATTTTTAATTTTAATCTCCAGCCTTCTGAGTTTATGAAAATCTTTTTGATCATTGCTATCGCCCATTTTCTGGTGCGGGAGCAAGCCAAGACACTCAAAGCCTCATTTAAGCAAGATCTATGGCTGACCGTCAAAGTGGGCCTGATTACCATTGTGCCCTTCTTTCTCATTTTGAAACAGCCTGATTTGGGCACCTCCCTGGTCCTGGTGGCCATTATGGGAACGATGGTGCTGGCAGCCGGGATTTCCTGGCGTGTTATCTTTCTGATGGCAACCGCCTTTGTGGCCATAATCACTGGCCTTGTTTTTCTGTACTTTGTCAACTTTGATCTGTTCAGCAAATTTATTGCTTCTCACCAGCTTAGCCGGATTTACGGCTGGCTGGATCCCTATTCAAGCCCCGGTCAGTTCGGGTATCAGCTGATCCAGGCCCTGATGGCCATTGGCTCAGGCCAGCTGATGGGTACAGGTTTTAACCAGGGGGTGCAAGCCAGAGGTTATATTCCTGAAGTACACACCGACTTTATCTTTGCCGTGATCGGTGAAGAGTTTGGTTTTATCGGGGCCAGTGTACTTATCGCCATCTACTTTATTTTAATTTACCGCTTGGTGCAGATCGCCCTGACTTGTAATGACCTGTTTGGCTCTTATCTAGTGGCCGGTATAATTGGCATGCTTGTCTTTCAGGTCTTCCAAAATATAGGTATGACCATCGGCCTGATGCCCATCACCGGTCTGGCCTTACCGTTTATCAGTTATGGCGGGAGTGCGCTCTTAACCAATATGATCGCCATAGGTATTGTGCTCAATGTACACATGCGTACCAAAACGTATATGTTTGACTAGTATCATGGTTGCCGTTTAAATTCAGGCTTAAACCTCCGCTATGCCTTGGAAAGCTATATGACTTGGAGAGAGCGCGATGTACGATATTATCGGAGATGTACATGGGTGTTATCATGAACTGCTCAACCTGCTGGAGCAGCTGGGTTACCGGGAGCAAAACGGATTGTATCAGCACCCCCGTGGCCGACGCATGGTCTTTGTGGGCGATATTACTGACCGTGGGCCTCACTCCATCCCCACGTTACAGTTCGTTGTCCGGCATGTAAACGCTGGCCGGGCCCTGTATGTGCCCGGCAACCACTGCGACAAGCTGTACCGCTTTTTCCTGGGGCGCAATGTGCAAATAACCCATGGCTTGGAAACGACGGTGGAGGAATATCAACGTCTTACAACGGAAAAAAAACAGTGGGTAAAAACACGTTTTATCCATTTAGTTGAAAATGCCCCCCTGTATTTAGTGCTGGATGAAGGACGCCTGATTGTCAGCCATGCCGGCATCCGCCAAAATATGATTGGCCAACAAAACAACAAAGCGGTCAAAACCTTTTGCCTGTATGGGGACATTACTGGGGAAAAGGATAAAGACGGTTTTCCTGTCCGCCGGGATTGGGCCAAGCATTACACTGGAGAGGCCTGGATTGTCTACGGCCATACTCCTGTGAAACAGCCCCGTTTCGTCAACCGTACTGTCAACATTGATACCGGCTGTGTGTTTGGCGGCCATTTAACCGGACTCTCCTATCCTGAACTGACGTTTGAGATGGTGCCCTCCTCTCTCCCCTTTGTAGCGGAAAAGTTCCGTCTTGATTAACCACTAGTCTATAAACGACTCCCGCACCCGCTTCCAAAAAGGAAAGGGGCGAAAGCGGGCAAAGCGGATCCGTTCCTTAGCCACCTTGAGCCGGATATACTCCACATGCTTCTCGATCAAAGACAGATGGTCAATGGTCACCTGATAAGCGACATCATTTTGCGGCTTCAACAAACACGTATGATGGGCCGGTAAAATCAGGGGAGATCCGATGGTGCGGTAGACCCGGTTATTGATAGAGGCCATTTCCGTAATTTGAATGGAAGCCAGAGAAGGATGGACAATGGCCCCACCTAAACTTTTATTGTAAGCGGTACTTCCCGAAGGGGTAGAGATACATAGTCCATCCCCGCGGAATGTTTCGAAGTGATCCTCGTTCACTTCCAGGTTCATCACCAGTGACCCTTCGGTTGTCTTTACTGTGCATTCGTTAAGCGCAAGGTGTCTGGAACGTTGGCCCTGCCCATGAACCACTGTCACTTCCAGCAAAGGATAAGCAACAATATCCATGACTCCCTGCTCATCCACGGAACCTTTGGTGATGGAAGTGACCAAAAGGTCCAGCTCTTCCGGGCGCCAGTCGGCATAAAAACCGAGGCGCCCGGTATGGACGCCCACAAAAGCCACTCTGGCTACATGATGTACATAACGGTGAAAGGCCTCCAGCATGGTACCGTCTCCTCCCACGCTGATAATGAGCATGGGATTCCCCCCATCTTCCACCCACTTAGCCTCGGTTAAGCGGCGAACCAATTCCTCTTTCAGTTGGTTGGACAATGTATCTCCACGGGATATAATCGTAAACCTCATCATCTCACCTGTTTCTGGTGTTCTTTTTAGCAAAAGCTTTTTGAGCTTCCTGAATCTCATCTTTGATTTTAGACATTTCCTCATCTAAGAGAAACGAAGCTTCAGCTGCCCGTTGCAGGCGTTTTTGAATATGCGTGGGGATTTCTCCTCCATACTTATAATTAAGAGAATGTTCAATAGTGGCCCAGAAATTCATGCTTAAGGTGCGAATTTGGATTTCCACCAAAATATGTCGCGGGCCGGAAACGGTATGAATCGGATATTCAATCACAATGTGATAACTGCGGTAACCACTCTCTTTTTGCTCACGGACATAATCTTTTTCTCCCAGCACTTTTAAATCGTTGCGTTGTTTAATCAGTTTAACGACAGTATAAATGTCATCCACAAACTGGCAAATAATGCGAATTCCCGCGATATCTTTCATCCGTTTTAAAATTTGGTCTTCAGGGATGTTTTTTCTGGCCGCTTTTTGCAAAATACTAGGCACTGGCTTCACTCGTCCCATGACAAATTCAATAGGTGAATGAATACCCATGCTGACATATTCTTCACGGATGCCCTTAAACTTAATCTTCAACTCTTCCACCGCTTGATGAAAGGGGATCAATTCTTTTTCCCAGTTGATTTGCATCTGGTACCCCCCTAACCCACATTCTTTTTCGGCAAGATACAATCTTCACACCAAATAAGCATCTTGCTCATTCAGCCCAGGCTGGCATCAGCTTGGCCATGATCAACTGAGCAATGTGCTGATGGTTTGAGAAAAATGTTCTTCAACCAGATCAGCCATATCCTCCCCATAGTTGGCATTGCCTCGCATATTACGGATCAGCTCCACGCACTCGTCATGAAATTTTTTTAAGGGAATGCTGCGGTATGGGGAACCATCCTCCGTCACAGATAAGACCAAAAACACATCCTGTTCACCAACCAGCACACCGTCAATCGTTCGCCACAAAGAAAGCGGAAAACGTATGTATTGCCACTGACCATCTATCTCTATGACATAGATCAGCTGTTTATGATCAGAATCCATCAAGACCCGTTCCACAGGTTGGACTTCTTGTTGTTCATTCAATTGGTTATAAACTTCATCTTTAAAAAAACACAGGGCCATAAACTTATTTTTCGATTCAATGCGTTCAATGATATATCGCTGCTCTTGACTCATACTCATTCCTCCTTCATCATTTATTCTAACAGATATCGGCTTAAAATGTCCTTTACTTGCTCGGAGCTTAAGGACAGCTTGTCTACTCCAGTGATCAGAAAACAGGAAGGGAAGAATGTTTATGAAACAACCCTTGGAAGAATCCTTGTACCACCGTCTAGGCGGGGAAAAAACACTGCAACAACTGGTTGAAGTCTTCTATGACAAAGTGGCCCGTCACCCCGATCTGGCTCCTATTTTTCCCGATGATTTTACCTTGACCAAAGAAAAACAGTTTAAGTTCTTAAGCCAGTTTTTTGGCGGACCTGATTTGTATAACCAAGCCTACGGGCATCCCATGCTAAGAGCCCGCCATCTGCGCTTCCCTATTACTCCCACACGTGCAAGAGCATGGCTGGCCTGCATGCAGGAAACGCTGGACGAGCTTGGTCTTGAGGATCATATCAAACAGGAGATGATGATGCGTTTGACTTACACGGCCCAGCATATGATTAATACCCCAGAACAAGAAAATTAAGCTGCCATGTTTCCTCAGATAGGCTACGATGGAGCTATCAACATTGACAAGGCTAAAAGAGTAATAAAACAAGCCAATGAGGGGGGAAAAGCATGACTGAAGAACGGTTTGATCGTCTGGAAAAAATGGTAAGTGACTTGATCGGTATTGTTGGCACCACCAATACGAAAGTGATTGAATTAATCCAATCAGTGGATCATCTCAAACAGGAAATGACAGAGTTCAAACAGGATACACAAAACAGGATGGGAAATATTGAACAATCATTATTTCCTCTGATGCAAATGGAACGGCGCCAGGACAGCACTGTTGTCCGTCTGGACAGGGTGGAAGCCGATGTGGCGCTGATCAAAGAAAAGCTGCACCTATAAAAAACGAAGCAGGGGCTGTCCGTACTACCAAGGGACAGCCCCTTATGGTATAGCTTATCTTAGAAGCAGATCCTCCAGCTCCGTTAACGTCCCTTCAAACACGTTTAAGGCTTGGCGGACCGGCTCCGGTGAGGTCATATCCACACCGGCTTTTTTCAACAGTTCAATGGGGTAATCGGAGCCCCCGCTCTTCAGAAACGACAAGTACCGTTCAACAGCCGGTGCCCCTTCATTCAAAATCTGCTGGCTTAACGCAGTGGCCGCAGCAAATCCTGTGGCATATTTGTACACGTAGAAGTTGTAATAGAAATGGGGGATGCGGGCCCACTCCATGGCAATATCTTCATCAACCACCACATCTTCGCCGAAATAGGTCTGGTTCAAAGCGTAATACAGTTCGGAAAGACGGTCAGCTGTCAGTGCTTCTCCTTCTTCCACTTTCTCATGGATCAGTTTCTCAAATTCAGCAAACATGGTCTGCCGGAAAACAGTACCCCTGAAGCTTTCCAAATAATGATTCAAGATATACATGCGCTGCTTGGGATCATCCATGTTCTGCAACAAATAGTGGGTCAACAGGGCTTCATTCAGCGTTGAGGCCACTTCAGCCACAAAGATAGTATAATCCGAATAGATATACGGCTGTTCTTTCCGTGAAAAATAACTGTGCACCGAATGGCCCATCTCATGGGTTAAAGTAAATACGTTATCCAGATTGTCCTGGAAATTGAGCAGAATGTAAGGCGGAGTGCCATAAGTGCCGCTGGAATACGCCCCGCTTCGTTTACCCACATTTTCAAAAACATCGATCCAACCGCAGTTAAATCCTTCGTCAACAACGGCCAGATACTCTTCTCCTAACGGTTGCAGGGAGTCACGTACCAGTTGCTTGGCCTGTTCATATGTATACTTCATCTCCACATCTTGTACAAGCGGAACATAGATATCATACATGTGCAGCTCATCAAGCCCGAGCGCCTTCTTGCGCAATTTCATATAACGTTGGAAAACAGGAAGTGCTTCATGAATGGCAGCAATCAGGTTCTCATAGACCTGAACCGGTACATTGTCCTTATCAAGAGAAGCCTCAAGGGACGACGGATACTTACGCACCCGTGCATAAAAAATATCTTTTTTCACATTGGCATTAAGCGTGGCAGCCAAGGTATTTTTTTGTTTCTTAAACGTGTCATACATGGCCTTGAAGGCGTCTTGCCGCACCCGGCGGTCCTTACTCTCCAGGAACTGGATATACCGCCCGTGGGTTAATTCCTTCTCCTCCCCATCTTCATCCGTAATTGTGGGGAACTTCATGTCGGCGTTATTAATCATGGTAAAAATATCGCTGGGGGCGTTGGCCAGCTCCCCGGCCTGGGCCAAGATCGCTTCTTCTGGGGAGGAAAGCGTATGCTCTTGCTGACGTAAAAGCTCATCCAGATAGTGTGCATATACTTGCAATGCCTCATTCTCTTGCACATAGGACCGAACGGCAGTTTCATCGGCACTTAAAATTTCCGGTGAAAAATAGGACAAAGCGCTGGAAACCTCCACATACAGGCTGGAGGCCCGGTTATCAAAGGCCACATATTTGGAATTGGTGGTATCTTCATCCTTTTTGAGGTGGGCATAGACATAGACCTTGCCCAGTTTTTGGCCTATCTCGTCTCTTTTCCGCAATGCTTCCAACAGTGTATCGGCCGACTCCATCAAGCGCCCCTCATACCCTTTGATTTGAGGCAGAAGGTTTTTTACCTCTTTAAAAGCCTGCTCCCATTCCTCATCTGATTTAAAAATTTGGGTTAAATCCCACGTATACTTCGGGTCCAGTTCGGAACGGTTGGGTAACTGGCCGCTTTTCTTTTGTTCTTCAGCCATGGCAACATCCTCCTTTTTCAACTGGGATATGGTTCCCATTTTATTTCTTTATTGTTCCCTAAAATCCTGCAAAGGGTTAAACATTTGGCAAAACGACATACTAAGAATGGAAAATGACTGAACAGGGAGGCATGCGCATGGGTTGGTACCAAAAATTGAGGCAATATTTCCCCCCTGAGGAAATGAAAAAGAAAGAACAAATGGAAGCTTTGCTGAAGCAAAATCCCCATTACAAAAAAGAAGAGACAGACAGCTATATTATGTTATATGGCGAATACTCCGATTTTATTTTTGTAGATTACATTCTGGTGGATAAAGAGAAGCGTGGGCAAGGCATTGGGCAGCGCCTGTTAGAAGAACTGAAGGCGAAAGGAAAGACGATTATCTTAGAAGTGGAACCGGTGGATGAAGATGATCCCGATACGGTCAAACGGGAACGGTTTTACCTTTCCAATGGGTTTAAACGAACGGAACATATCCGCTATTACAGGGACGTAGGTGAAACTTCCCCTGAGCTGAACCGCATGGAGCTGTACTATTGGTCTCCACAAGGGGAAGTAGACGAGGAAGTCATCCGCGAGCAAATGGTTAAGGCTTATGAAGATATTCATCACTACCAGTATGAGGAGTACTTTGACCGTTGGGAGCCTGATCCGGAAAAGCTGATCCAGTACACACCTGATGCTCCGGAACAGCAGGTACACTACCTTGAGCAGGGAGATGATCATGATCCCGATCAACCACAGGTGTAGGGGAAACACAGTACCCTTCATGGCAAGTAAAATGGAAATGACATCCTGTCACTCTTATGCTATACTAAAAATGAATGACCATTCACTCGAAGCAAATTCTTATCCAAACGGGGACGAATTTTGATTAATAAAGTAAGGAATCTTGATGATGTAAGTAAAATGGATAGAGGAGATTAACCATGCTGAAGATATCTCAACACGGTGATGTGGTTCAAGGCCAATTGTTTCACAAACGCTTCCCGCTTACTGTTTCCTTTTTCCTGATTGACGGATTATTGGTGGATACAGGCGCACCCATCTTAAAACAGACTTTAAAAGATTATTTTAAAGCCGAGTCCATCGCACAGGTCGTCTTAACCCACCACCATGAAGACCACTCGGGATGTGCAGGCTGGCTGAAGCGTGCCAAACAGGTGCCGGTTTACATGCATCCGCAAACGAAACGCATTCTGGAAGCACCTCCTTCCATCCCCATGTATCGTAAGCTGGCCTGGGGACAAATGGAAGCCGTACAGGGGGTTGAGGTTGGCAATGAACTGGAGACAGACCGGTTTAAGTTTAAGGTGATTGATACTCCGGGCCACTGCCAGGATCATATTAGTCTCCTGGAGCCTAATCACGGCATTTTATTCAGCGGTGATCTGTTTGTCTCCAAAGTGATCAAGTACAGTTTGCGCGATGAGTCGGTCAAGCAGATGCTTGATTCCATTAACACGCTGTTAACGTACGACTTTGAAGAAGTCTATTGCGCCCATGCCGGCCGCGTCAAAAATGGCTATCAGGCTTTCAGGGAAAAGAAGGCCTATCTGGAAGAACTGATTGAGCAAGTGCTTGATTATTACCGGCAAGGCATGAGCATCCAAGAGATTAAAGAAAAAATCAATCCCAAGCCGGACTGGAACCATTACTTGACGATGGGGGAATTTTCTTCTTATAACATGGTGAAACATATCATTGACGAATATGGTTCACCGCTCAAGGTCAGCTAAATTATCCTGTTAAAGCAACATAAGGGATCCAACAAGTAAGCCCGCCCCTTTTTCCCGGTGTGCCGGAAGCCGGGAAAAAGGACGGGCCGTTTCATTTTCAACATTATTGTGCCTTATGATTCCCATGATACTATTAATCTGAATTAAGTTGTGTCAAAAGCTGGGCATAGCGTTCAATCAAGTGGTTCAGTTGTTCTACCGACAGCTCGCCGCCAATCGCAGCTAAACGCCCCTCAATAACAACTTGCAAAGCCTCCTGCAAGCCGGCAGCCATGGCCTGTTCGGCGTGGTGCCATTCTTGTTCATAGTAGTTGATCCACTTTACTTGGACCTGATCAAGGTAGCGGCTCACCATCTCTTTTAATGCCGATTCAAGTGTTTCACGCAGTTTTTCTTTTCCGCCTTGCTCGAAAAATTGTTTGGGCTGCTTGTAGTGTTTCAAAGCCTGAGCCAGGGCCTTATCGTCCAATATGCTCCAATTTTTCTCCAGAGGAGGTTGTGAAGGGCGATCGTTAACGGCCGGATCCTGGTTGACACTCAATCCCTCTTGCTTCAACCTTATTACCCACTGCTCGCACTCCCGGTTCAGCAACTGACTGAACAGATTTTCTATTCTCAATCCGGCAGCTTTCAGTTCATCCTGGAGCTGGCTGAACAGGGAAAATAACAATTCCTCCAGGCATTGCTTCAGCTTTGCCTTGATATTGGTGCGGTCAGATAAAACCCCCGGATGAAACGCCTCATCCACATACTGCTTAAAATTAAAGAACAAACGCTGATTCACGTAATACAGTTGTTCGGCAATCTCTTTCTGCAATTCAACCAAGCATGAGTCATACGCTGCCTTCTCCAGCTTCTCGCGCCACGTGTTTCCCAAAGCCAGCAACAATGCCTTCTTCTCTTCTTTGCTCTCCTTCGCCTGTTCTGTTTCCTGTTTCAGGTCTTGCAGCAATTGGAAACCGTGTTGGAGATCAGCTTTAACCTGAGCTTTGACACCTTCGGCTAACTCATGGTGCAGGAAAGAGAAAAAGGCGGATTTGAATTGCTCAAATCCTTCATCCCTGCCCTCTATGGCACGGAGGCTGGAGACAGGGAACAGCCTGGGAAAACGGATCCCTGATTGCAGCAATTGGTGTTCCACATGCTGCAGCACGGCTGAAAGTTCCTCTTCTGAAGCAGCCAGATCAGCGGCATTGACCACAAAAAACATTTTATCCAAGGCAAAGTGCTCTTTCACCCGGCCCAATTGGTCCAGAAAGTGACGGTCAGCGCGGCTGAAGGCATGATTATAGTAAGTGAGATAGATGATGACATCCGCCTGCTTGAGAAAGTTGAAGGTTACGTCGGTATGGCGGGTATGGATTGAATCCGCCCCAGGCGTGTCAATGATCTCCAACCCCAAGCGGGTTAAAGGTGAATCCAGGTGCCCTGTAATATCCTGGACAAAACAGGCCAAGCGCTCATCAGCTACATAGTGTGTATATTGCTCGTGACCGACCACAAACACTTTGGACAGATTGTCTTTGACCGTTTCCCAGCCTTTGGCACACGCTTTGAGAAACGCGTAATAGCTCCTGAGTGACGTCCGCAAGGAGGACGGATCAATGTTGTGCACTTGCCTCAAAGTGTGGCTCATGTCGTCCATCCGTTTTAAGTTCAGCCTTTCAAGGCAAATCTCAATTTCCCGCTCAATATGCTGCCCTGATTTCATGCGCACCACATAGGTACCATCCGGATGTTTATCTGTGGGAGGTACAATATGGTTTATGGCTGCTGTTGTTGGGTGAGGGGAGACCGGTAGAATAGGCCCTCCCAAAAGGGCGTTGGCAAAAGATGACTTGCCCGCACTAAATGCGCCAAATAAACAGACGCGGAATCGCCGCTCCTTCAGGCGTTGTCCCTTCACTTGCCATTCACGGGCCACATTGTCCAAATGGGGCACTTGTTTTAGTATCTCAGCCCCCTGTTCATAATAAGCGGCCAAAGTGTCAAAATGATGAATCGGCAATGCCGTCCCTGGATCATGGGCTCCTTGGTCCGCTGCAGCCCTGTATGCCGCGGATCCCTTGTCAGGGGAAGGTGTCTGGGACACCCTAGTTTGCTTCAGGCTGGCTGATTTATCCCGAGAGCCTTGTTGTTGTTCCCGCTCTCTGCCTGTGCCCTTTCCAGTCCCATCGCTCACCCCTAAAGCTGGCTTTACCATCAGTTGCAGGTTGACAGCTGCTTCTTGTTCAGCCGGAAGGTGCGGCAGCGTAATGGCAGCGATGGTCTGTTTATACTGTTCCATTTGGGCGTCAACTTCAGCATCTAACTGGAGAAGCTGTTCTCCTGCAGCCATTAACATCTGGAAACAGTCCGCAAGTTCGGGCTGCTGCGTTTCAAATCTGTTTGTTCTGTCCTCGTCCAGATAACGTTCCAGCCGGTCTGTCACCTGGGTCATTTGTTGCCGGTACAAACTGTGAATCTTTTGTTTTAATTCGTCCAGATAGACATAGACATAATCCCGGGAAACTCCGCCGGTACGAATGAGGCTGGTCACCCACTCCTGTGGCACTGTCAGCTGCCAATCCAGGAGCTCCGTAGAGAGATGCTGATTATCGATCCTATATTCAGCCAGACTTTTCCGGATCACATCCTTTAAATGCCATTCAATCTGTGCCTGAACCCGTTGCGTCAAGTCCGCATAAAACGCTGCCACGCGGCGCTGGCGCTCTTGTTCTGTTTTTTTAGCAGAAAACAACCAGCCCACTTTAAAATCCTCTTGGTAACTTTCAATCATCTCCCGGGCCAATTGGGTGGTCACATAGGGCGTGATGATGGCATTTTTTAAAATATCCTGGACAGCCGCTTCCAGGTGCTGTCGTGCGCGCTGTGGCGCTTCCCGGGCCTCAAGGTAAGCTTGATAACGAGCAGCACCGTCATCACCCAGTGTTGCGAAAAGCTGATCCAGCTGGTCTTGGATGCTCTCCCGCTCGTCACCCTGTTTTTCCAACAGGTATTCCCGGTGTTGTGACAAGAGAAGCTCTAGTCCGTGTTTGAAATGCCTGGCCAACAGATAGTGTTTATGCTCACTGACCTTATCCAGCACTTGCTGCAGCTGTTCCAGCATGTTGAACGGGTGATCAGTCTGTTTCAACGAGGTGCATAACAGCCCGTCAACATCCAGCCCCCATTCTCTTATTCCGCTATACAATCTGGACAAGTACTCCCCAAGATCTCCCCCCGGATCCTGGTGCTTGTCAATTTGGTTCACCACAAGATAAAGATACTTACCTTGCTCTTTTAAGCGCTTGACAAAGGAAAAGTTCACTTCAGACTGAACATAATGATAATCTGTTACAAACACCACGACATCAGCCAAGTGCAACGCCGCTTCAGTCGCCGACTGGTGTCTGGGGTCTGTTGAATCTACCCCGGGCGTATCCAGCAAAGTCACACCTTTGGCCAATAATGGATGGGGATAAAAAATGTCCACCCGCTCGGCTTCATCCCCGTTTGTACAAAACGTTTTCCATTCTTCCAAACGGTCAAGGTCTAACGTCAGCAGGGAACCTGAAGTGAGATAAATAACGGCTCGAGGCTCTCCATAGCGAATGGCCACCACATTGGCACTGGTGGGGATAGGGTTGGAGGGGAGTAACGCTTCTCCCAGCAAGGTGTTAATCATGGTTGATTTTCCGGCCGAAAATAACCCGCAAAAACCAATATGCAGGGTTTGCTCCTGCCACTTCTCTAAATATGCGTCCAGCTTGTGGACCGTTTCCTTGTCACCCGTCTCCAACAACTGCTCTTTCAGTCTGTCTACTGCTTTATCTATCTGTTTAACCTGTGGTGATTCAACACTAATAGCACTCATGGGTCCTCTCCCTCTGTGTTTGATGCTGAATGTGTCAATTTTTTAACTTTAATATTTCTTTATATTATCACGCTTTGGGCATTTCCTGTCCAGAGCCCTTTTCAAATTCGTTTCTGTCAGGTACAATTGTGAATGTAAGGGGTGAGTTGGATGGATTTTTTCATTGACCTGGCTATTTTAGGCGTGTTGATTATCGGTATGACCGCCTTTTTAGGTACCATCGTTCAGGCCATTGTCAGGCCATTCGTCAGCAAAAAAGGGGAAGTTTCTGTCATCCGTAACTCAGAGATTAAAAAAGGCTGGAAAAAAGTTGGGGGCAATTCACAATCGTAACTTGCTTAATGAATGTGTTGGTTATACTGCACAAAACCGGTTCTGACCACGGATTGACACTGTGGACGAACCGGTTTTTGTTGTTCAATATTTTACCAGGGACGAATCGGTAGTGAACCTGGTGAAGGATGGACGATCATATGGTACATGGGA
This sequence comes from Caldalkalibacillus uzonensis, assembly GCF_030814135.1. Lineage (NCBI taxonomy): Bacteria > Bacillati > Bacillota > Bacilli > Caryophanales > Bacillaceae > Caldalkalibacillus > Caldalkalibacillus uzonensis. The sequence goes on from NZ_JAUSUQ010000009.1 coordinate 82,731, forward strand.
ACCGCGTAGGCGATCACGGACAAAGCGATGGAGATGCCAATCCAGACTGACCAGCGTTCCAATATGGGCGGCGGAGCGGCTGCTTTTTCATTGATGACTCGATGGGAAATTCAGCTGTCTTGTCTGTTTGCGGGGCAAAAAACCAGAGATAAATGAAATTAAATACGGCCAACAGGACACTGACAAACAACAGAATACCTCCCACGGAAATCACATCATAATAGGGAAGCCAGCTTAAGGCTGTCTGGTGGTCGTTATAAGTAAAATATGCGCTGCGCCGGGGTGCTCCCATTAACCCCACAATGTGCATGGTTCCAGACATCAACAGCATCCCCAAAGCCCACACAACCGTCTGTACAATCCCCAATCTGTTCACAGCCGGAGTGAGAACCCGGTTTCTGACAACCGGGATGAGCCAATATAAAGCGGCAAAATAAGTTAACACTACGCTGGTGGCCAAGGTCATATGAAAGTGACCGGTCACCCACCACGTATTATGGACAATCTGGTTTAACTGATAACTGGCATTAATAATCCCTCCTCCCCCTCCTATAATAAAAACAAGCATTCCTACCAGTGGAGCAAAGAAGCGCACATCTGTCCATGGTAATTTTTTGACCCAGCCAAATAACCCTGTTGTGCCTTTGGCCCTGCCGGCCAATTCAAATGTGGCCAAGATGGAAAAGGCTGTGATTAAGGTGGGCACTACAACCATCATGGTCAATATAACCTGCACAAACTTCCAAAAAGATGTAATTCCGGGTTCATTCAGTTGGTGATGGAATCCCACAGGAATCGAGAAGAGGATAAACAAAAGAAATGTTAACCGGGGCAAGGAGCTGCTGAAAATTTTTCCTCCCACAATTTGTGGTATATTAACATACCAGTAGATATAGGCCGGCAACAACCAAAAATAGACCAGGGCATGGCCAAAATACCAAAACAGGGTCCTGCTCAGTGTCACATTAACCCTCTCCACCCATCCGAAAGACCAAGGGATCAATTGGACCACCACCTCAATGGCCACGAAAAGACTGGCATGCAGCCACAAAATGACGGTAGCCAAGCCATATAGGCAAACAACGGGGAACTTTCCTTCCGGTGGGCACGTCTCCAGCGCCAGTAGTTCATGATCACGACCAGAGAGGCCACCCAGCTGCCGACGATAAGCAAGGCCAAGCCCACATAGAACCAGGGAGAAGCATGCATAGGGGCATAAAAGGTGTATAAAACATTAGCTTCATTGGTCATCATTTTTACCATCGCCAAAATTGTCCCAATGGCCATCAGGTAAAAACCAATCCAGGCATACTTGCGGGAATTGGCCGTCAAGTGTCCCCCTAGCGTGCGCGCCAAACCGGCATACAAATAACCAAAGATAAACAATGTGGTAAAAACAAGGGCAAGCAAAACCCCATGGATGGTCAGCAGTTGATAATAGTTCAAAAAAATACGAGGAAGCTGGATCCATCCAACTCTTTCCAGTGTTTGCAACAACCCGGCCAGTGCCCCCACTAAGAGAGCTGAAATAGCAAGGCCGATATGAGCCAGAATGATCCTTCTGTCTTCCGCTCTAAAGTTGTGTTCCTCGGCTTGAGTGGCTGTTGAATCATTCATATGCACTTCCTGCCTTTTCATAGTCGGTACTCCTTTCTGCAAAACTATTCAACAATCAGACGTCCCTGCATATAATGATGTCCGCTGCCACAATATTCGTGGCATAAAATAAGATACTCTCCCGGTTGCTTAAATTGATGGGTATATTCGGTAATATGTCCAGGTGTCAACATCAAATTGACACTTGTTCCAGGGATAAACAACCCATGTATCACATCCCTGCTGGTGACCTTAAAGTGTACGGTAGAACCTGCCGGAACCCTGATTTCATTGGGCGTATAACCAAAGATGAACGATACAATCCTGGCTTCAAACTCATTCGGCCCTGTTTGATACACACCCGGATCAGCAAAAGGGGCCACTTCCTCCACCCGTTCCGGTTCCACAGTATGGGCCATGCCATCGGCGGGATGCAACCCCATGTAAACACCCATAAATCCGGTCACAACGAGGAAAAACAGCAGTGAACCTGATCCAAACCACAACCAGATACGTTCATAGCGAGGAAGATCCATCTCAACCTTCCTTTCTCATGATGATTAAACGATAGCACCTCTTGGGAGACCTTAGTCCTGTTATAATAGACCGCCACCGTTAAAGGGTCCACTTCACATATAAATAAAAAACGCCAAACCACATGACCAGAATAATCCCGGCAATGACAAACACCAAAAGAAAAGAACCCTTTAAATTGTCCTCATGATGTTTATCCACTTCGTTCAATGGTACCTTGGACAAACTATTCCCTCCTATCCAAAGGAAATCCATACCATTTTACTCTACTATTGTCTCTTAAAAGCACAGAAATTATGTAAAAAGAAAAAAAACGAGCCCTCAATGGAAGACTCGATCCAGCTTCTTTTTGCTCAACGGCTCATCTGTTTGGCTGTTGCAACTGTACAGCATGGTCTGTTCCTCAACAATCGTTTCCAAATGGACGGGCCTGCCCCATAAGCGGTAAACCATGGGCAATGTTTTTTCTATATAATGGGGATCCAGCTCAATTCCTTCATAACTGTGTTGCAAATACAACTCGCGATTGCGGTTATAGTCCCCATCCCGTACCACAATATACGGGAAACCGCCGTTCACTTTAGACTGGATCAATGTTTGTTTCACTTTTTCCCATTCCTTATCTGTGATTTGCCACGTATGATCAACCTGCTTAAAAATATACAGGTCCATCTCTTCCACCATCTGTTTGGTCAGGTAGTTGCGTAAGAAGGAGAGGTCGTTCTCCCGCTCACGCACCTCAAAGATAAAATCCCGCCCGTATTCCCGTTCCAGGTATTCAAACATAGAGAGTCCCACATGATAAGGGTTAATACCATAAGGTGAAAGAGCAATGACATCCGCATTCATCTGGGCAAACTGATTCTCAGCACATGAATCGTTGTCCAACCGGCTGAAAAAACGCGTGTAAGGATAGATATGCTATGAATTGGCCTTGGACTTGATTGAACAACGTTATCCGGTCGATGTGTACAATATTTATGCTTTTCACATTTCTGACGGAGATAATTGGGAACAAGATAATGAGCGCTGTTTGTAATTAGCCGGCGAGCTGGCCGAACGTTGCAATATGGTTGGATATGGGGAAATTCAGACCTATCCCAAGTCCAACTCTCTCTTGACCCGGTTTCAAAAGTTGGAGAACAAGTCTTTTATCTGCCGCAAAATGCAGCGGAAGGAAGATGTTTATCCCACGCTTAAAGCCTTCTTCTCCAATTCAATTGACGAAAGGGGGTTGGCGTAATGCGTGAGGAAGAATTTGAACGGCTTGAACAACAGATTGTCCGCCTCACGGACCTGGCGCTTCAGTTCGGGCTTGACCCGTTTCAAATGCGTTACGAACTGTGCCCGGCCGATATATTATATTCCATCGGTGCATACGGCATGCCCAGCCGCTACTCCCACTGGAGTTTTGGCAAAGCCTATGAGCGGATGAAAATGGCATACGACTTTAACTTGACCAAGATTTATGAGTTGGTGATTAACTCCAACCCCTGCTACGCCTTTTTACTGGAGAACAACAGCTTGTTGCAAAATCAGGTGATTGCGGCTCATGTGCTGGGACACAGTGATTTTTTTAAAAACAACATATACTTTCACACCACCCAGCGTGATATGCTGGAAAGCATGGCTGTGACCAGCAAACGGTTCCGCCAGTATGAATTTGAGCATGGCATTGATGCAGTGGAGCAGATTCTGGATGCCGGTCTAGCTATTCAGCCGCTGAGCATCTGGTGCCACCGCTTTCAACCTTGGTAAAAAACTGGTCCTCTGTCACTTCTTTGGCCTCTGTGGTATGGGCGATAAACACAACTTTCACCTGGCTGTATTTTCTGCGCAGATAGCGGACCATCCAAAAGTAAAAGCTGCGGGCCATATACTTCTCAAATGTGCCCATGGAACCGCTCGTATCCATCATGGCCAGCACTACCGCGGTTGAAGAGGGGTTCATTTGTTCCTGCCATGTTTTAAAGCGCAGGTCCTCCTCTGTGATCTGAACGTCCGTCCGGCCCTGCCGGGCATTGCGTTTCAAGCTTTCCATGATGGTGCGCCGCTTGTCCAGATTACCCAGTATCCCCTTTTTGCGGATATCATGAAACACAATGTCTTCTGAGGTTAAATCATGTTGTTTTTTGGGTTTTAAATGGGGCAATTGCAAATCTTAAAAATAAGCTCAGCCAAATCATCCACCGTCAATTCAGCTTCATACATATCCACACCCGGCTGGTTCCCAGCGGGCCCATGACCTTGTTTTTTGGAAGGTTTCAACCGTGTTAAAATGCTGAATACCGCTGTGGCCCACAGAGCATGGGGGGCGATATGCACGTGATGGACATTGCTTTCTCCAATGAGCTTTTGATAAATCTTTTCTTCGGCACTCACCCTTAAGGTGTAAGGCACACGCATGACGATCATCCTGGAATGCAGGGCCTCATTCTTCTGATTGCTGATAAAATGGCGATATTCCGTTTCGTTGGTGTGGGCGACGATCAGCTCATCCGCACTGATAAGGGCGAAGCGCCCAGCTTTGAAATTGCCTTCCTGGGTAAGGGAGAGCAGGTTCCACAGAAATTTTTCGTCACATTTGAGCATCTCCTGAAATTCCATCAAACCGCGGTTGGCCTTGTTCAACTCCCCGTCAAAGCGGTAAGCGCGGGGATCCGATTCCGATCCATAAGTGGAAATGGTGGAAAAATCTATGCTGCCTGTGAGATCAGCAATGTCCTGTGACTTGGGATCAGACGGAGCAAATGTACCGATCCCTCTCCGCTTGGCCTCGGAAAAAAACAATCCGCTCCACTTTAAACTGCATGATATCCCCGTTATATTCTTCTTCCAGGCGCAATTGGCATACCGGACACAAATCCCCTTCAATGCGCACCTGATACTCCTCCATGAATGCCTGACGAAGTTCATGGGGAATGAGATGCAGCGGTTCTTCATGCATGGGGCAGCCCTGAATGGCGTACACCCTTCCCCGGTCAGTCCGTGTGTAAGCTTCCAGCCCTTTTTTAAGCAGTGTGACGATGGTTGATTTCCCTCCGCTGACCGGCCCCATCAACAGCAATAACCGTTTGCGGACATCAAGCCGTTCCGCCGCGGGTTTAAAATATTCTTCAACCAGGTTTTGAATGGCCTCTTCCAGACCAAACAACTCAGACTCAAAAAATTTATATTTTTGATGGGTGCCTTGATGTTCCACACCTGCATCACAGATCATCTGATAGATTCGGGCATGGGCATGTTGGGCAACGGACGGATCTGCTTTGACAATGTCCAGGTACTCGGCAAAGGTGCCCTCCCATCTTAACTGGGATTCCCTGTGTTGGTACTTCGCCAGTGATTCCAAGAAAGACATGACTCCCAGCCTCCTTTTTAAAATAAATGACCGGCCGCATTCTCAAACTATTGTTTAACATGATGACTACCCCACAGCTTGTCCAAAGAACATTGAGAACCGACCGGCTAACCTTGCATAATATTATTTAGTTGTATCTACATTATACTAAATTTTTTGCTATTTTAAAATATTTTGTCCAAAAATCTGACAAGGAAAATCTACCCAGGTGTATCAGAAAACCGACTCCTTGTTTTTCAAGGAGCCGGTTCGCAGAGAGCGTAAACACCAATCCGGTCATTATTCGCAGAATTATTGGCCAGCTAAAAAAAGCCGGATTGGTTGACGTGAGGGCTGGCGCCGGCGGAGCATCCCTGCGAAAGAAACTGAATGAAATTACGTTGCTCGACGTGTACAAGGCAGTAGAAGTTGTCGAAAGTGGCCAACTATTTAATTTTCATGACCATCCAAACCCGGAATGCCCCATAGGCGCCCATATTGAATCGGTACTTCGCACAAAAATGCTTGAAGCCCAATCGGCAATGGAGCAAAAACTGGCTGGAGTGACTCTGGCGCAATTGACAACCGAGCTTAACGAAAAAAGACGCTCTTAAATAGGCTGATTTTTTTCATAGAGTTGTAACATAATCCGTTACACCACCTTTGTTCACAGTTGTTGTAACAACATTGGTTACAAAACAAACCCTCTCATAAAAATTTCATGAAAGGAAGGAATGGAGGATGAAAATTGTTGTGACCGGAGCCACAGGGCATCTCATCGGCAAGCAGACACCCCTGAAAGAAACCGTTAAACAGGCTCTGCAGCATTAATCCCGACAATAGGCCTGATTTTACAAAACCAATCTATCAGAAACAGAACGATGAAAAAGGACCGGTATAAAAAACAACCTTACCCCGATCAACATCGAGATAAGGTTAAGCCCCAACAGCTTAATAGCATCTAGTCCAATAGATGAAAATAATCCCGCACGGTGGCAATGGCATTTTCGGCCAGAATCACTTTGCCGTACTCCTCCAAACGGTAAATGGACTCATTGGTTCGTTCCCCATATTCCAAGATGATGCTTTCACCCCAATCGTACCGGCGGATCATCCGCTCCTGAGGGTACATCACAGACAAGTAGTAAAAATGGTGATAGCGAATCAGCTTGCTGTTGAAAAAAGGCAGGGGCAGCCGGTGGGCCAGATTGATCACATCTTCAATGTCCCGAAATTTGTACACGCAGGAATAGTACTGTTTATGTGAAACGGGCTCCGTTTGTTGGTTCACCAAATGCCGTTGTTCCAGTTTGGACGAATACATGTCATGATTCACGATGAACCCTCCTCCGTTCGGCGTGGTTAAATTTGCCTTTAGTAACGTTATACCCTAAATCGGCTTGTTTCAATCATCTTGAATAAAAAAGCAGGCCCATTTTTAGAAGAGGCCTGCCACACTGACCTGAGGGTTCATCTTTGTCGGTGGTATATTTTTAGCTTTATTTATGTTTTGTCTTTAGTCAATTCCCGGACCACGTGGCCCAATTCAGGCAAAATGATTTTGGACATCGCCAGCTTGACTGCACCGCTGGATCCGGGGGTGGAAAAAATGGCTTTATCCCGGCAGGTACCGGCAATTGCCCGGCTGAGAATGGCCGCCGAGCCAATATCTTCCGTATAGCTTAAATAGCGAAAAATTTCCCCAAACCCGGGCATTTCTTTCTCAAGTAAAGCAGCAACCGTCTCATAGGTGGTGTCCCGCTTGGCAATGCCGGTCCCCCCGTTCAAAAGGATCACCTGCACCTCAGGGTGAGACAGACCCTCTTCTATGGCTGCCTTAATCCGTTCGGGCTCATCAGGGACAATCGTATAAAGCGCAACCTCGTGCCCTTCCTGGTTCAGCAATTCCTTCATCAGCTTGCCGCTCTTATCTGTTTGTTCCGTACGGGTGTCTGACACCGTAATCACCATGCAAGTGACCTGTTTGGGGGCCTCCTGCTTGTGTTCAGCCGTGCTCAACTATACGTCCTCCTTTCTCTCCTCCAAGAACCGGTAACGGTAAAAAAGCGAGGCAAATTGACCGACCCGCTTGGTCCATTGATAGTTCATGTTGGCCCCAAAGACCATGCCAACTAAAGACCAGTTTTTCTTGCTGGTTTTTTTCAATCCGTAAAGCACAACAGCTTTGACCCACTGTTTAACCAGCGTTTCCAGCCACTCCTCCTTAATAAGGGTTTGGCCGTTATCAAACAAAGTCAGCTCACGGGCTTGTCCCCTATGAACATGGTGTTCGATGAGCCAGTCCCAGGCTGCCCGCTTGTGGTGCCGGGGAAGGGTCGCAGCATGAAGCACTTTCAACACCAACATTTGCTCGTAGGGGTGTTTCAAAGAGTAACCATAAGTACTAGCCACATAATGGAGCATCTTTAGATTAATAGACAACAGAGCCGGAAAATCGATGGCCAATAAGAGAGGGTGACCTGATCCCGCCAGTCCACCTTCAACCAGAGCATACAAGGGATAACGGGAGCGGAATTTCTGTTCTATATACTGCAGACGATAAAAGTCCACAGAGGGTATCTCTTCAAAACTGGATAAGCCGGACTCAAACAGCCGGGCTTCCATGACAATGCTTCGTTCAATTTCCTCACAGTTGGAATGCTTGTGAAAGAAGTTGGATATGTAGATCACCAAGTGATCAATGATGTCAATAACCGTTTTCTTCTGTTCAGCAGGAAGTGTGTTCAACCACTGAGTCAGCCAGTGATTCAGTTCCGCCTGACTGACTAACAGGTTTTTGTTAAAGGCATTCTCCTCAAGGACGTTATCCCATTCATACGTCTGCTCAGCCAGCCATTGTTCAATTTCTACACGCAATTGTTCACGTTCCTGCTCCAAGTCCGTCATCACCTTCACCCCTATTTTGTACCATTATAAAACATTAGCACGGCTGAAAAAAGCCAGGGAGATCCACTTTTCCCCTTGGCTTCTTCGTCTGCACCCATCACAGTGCTTCTTGCTTTCATCCCAGAACCTTTTAGTCACGAATCAGTTCCACAAAGTCTCCTGTTTTTAAGCCGGCTGCATTGCCTTCATCTGTATCCAGATGACAGTCCAAAGCGTAGTTATCCGAGACGCGGCACAAGACGTTTTCAAAAATAACAGCCCGTTCACCACTGGTACGGATACGCACCCGGTCGCCGTCCTTCACCCCAAATTTTTCCGCATCAGATGTATGAAAGTGAATATGACGGCTGGCAATAATCACACCTTTGTCCAGTTCCACTTCCCCTTTGGGTCCAATGATTTTGATCCCTGGTGTCCCTTCAATGTCACCGGAATCCCGGACGGGCGGATGGATCCCTAACTTAAATGAATCGGTTTTGGAAATCTCTACCTGGGAATGGCCGCGGGCGGGACCGAGGATACGCACCTTTGGAATCTCCCCCTTGGGACCGACCAAAGTGACTGTTTCCTTGGCGGCAAATTGACCGGGCTGGGACAGCGGCTTCAGTTCAGTCAGTTCATACCCTTGGCCGAACAATTGCTCCAGATGTTCGGGGGACAGATGCACATGGCGGTTGGAAATGCCAACTGGTATTTTGTTCTCCATTTGGTCTACTCCTCCTTTGTTTGACATGGCAGGATGATTTACATTGATTCGGTCCGTGCAAAGCTTAACCTCATCGTATCTCTGGCAATCATAACCTCTTCATTCGTTAGAATGACCAACACTTTCACAGGTGAGTGGGGATAATTGAGGAACGTTTCTCTGCCCCGGATACGGTTAAGGGCAGGATCCCAGTATACACCCATAAATTCCAGCCCTTTTAACACCCTTGCCCGGATCACGGGACTGTTTTCCCCAATTCCCGCTGTAAAAATAATCGCATCCACCCCCGACATGCGGGCGGCATAACTGCCAATATATTTGTGAATCCGGCTGGCAAACAGGTCTAAAGCCAGCTCAGCCCGGGGATTGCCGTTTTGGGCTTCATCCTCAATTTCCCGAAGGTCACTGGAGATACCGGAAACCCCCAATAGACCGCTTTTTTTGTTTAATACTTCAAACACCACCTCATCGGCTGTTTTGCCTGTTTTTTTCATGATATAGGGAATAAGAGCAGGGTCGATATTACCTGAACGGGTGCCCATTGTCACACCGGCCAATGGTGTAAAGCCCATGGAAGTGTCAATCGATTTGCCATGCATAACGGCAGCGATACTGGCCCCATTGCCCAGATGACAGCTGATCAGGCGCAACTGATCCAAAGGCAGGTTGAGAATCTCAGCGGCACGGTGGGTGACATATTTATGGGATGTCCCGTGAAAGCCGTATTTACGGATCCCGTATTTTTTGTAATACTCATAAGGCAGACTGTATAAAAACGACTGTTCCGGCATTGTTTGATGAAAAGCAGTGTCAAAGACGGCCACAGCAGGGACATTGGGCAGAACCTCTTGAAAGGCCCGTATACCAACCAGGTTGGCCGGATTATGCAAGGGTGCAAGCTCGGAACATGCTTCAATGCCTTTGATCACATCCTCATCAATTAAGACGGAATCATGAAACCGTTCGCCGCCGTGAACCACACGGTGACCCACTCCTTCGATGTCATCAATAGAGTCAATGATCCTGTACTCCACCAATTTTTCCAATAACAGTGTGACTGCTGCTTGATGGTCGGGAACATCGACACTTTCCCTCTTCTTAGCCCCGTTAACAGTGATCGTTAAGATGCCATCATCCAGTCCAATCCTCTCAATGACACCTTTAGTTAACACTTCTTCCTCAGGCATTTGCAGCAGCTGAAATTTCAACGATGAGCTTCCGCAGTTAATGGCCATTATCTTGGGCATGATTTGTTCACCTCGATCCACTCTTCAATCTGAGCCCAGACCCTGCCCAGCTGATGTTTATTTGTAAATGAGGGCAGCTGGGCCAGCAAGGTTTGGCGGGGTGGCTTCACAGCTTCTCCTTTTTTTTGCAGAATGAAAATACTTTTATGTATGCTCCCTGTTTGGAACAGGCTGTCCGGCAACTGCAGCAAGGCTTGAATATGGGTTTCCCTGGTGATCAACTCCCTCAGCCGGGCAGCACCCGGTTCAGTGAACAGGCGGTTGGGAATTAGGAAAAACAGGTATGCGGCCTCGTCAGCCAAATGAATGGCTTGCTCTATAAACAAATGATGGATAAAATTCTCCTGATCATCCCGATAAAGCTCATACCGTTTGGCATTGTCATAGTCAGGATAGATCCCCACAGGCATATCGCACACCACCAGGTTGACCCGGGAAAAATAAACCGGCTTTAAGGCATCCTGGCGAAAGAATTCTATCGAATGTTTCTGTAAGTTGGCATTCACATAGGCCAAACGAACCAGCACAGGATCCGCTTCCACACCGATTCCTTCTGTTTTCCCTTGTAGATGGTTAAGTACACAGGTTAACAGATTACCGGAACCACAGGCTAAATCTACAACTGTTTCCGGCTGTTGTGCCTCTCTTGAACAAAAAAGTTGAGCCAAATGGGCTATCAAGAGAGCCACAGCGTCAGGGGTTAGTCCGGCGCCGGGTGGAAGGGAACCTTCTTTCATCCCTTTCAGCGTGGCCAGTTGAAAGGCCCGCCTGATCTCCTCACGTCCTGAAGTGAGGGTCCCAAAACGACTAATGATATGACCCAGTTTTTGAACTGTCTCTTCATCTGCGTCAATCACTGGCTCACCTTGGAACAAACTTTTGCCGAGGTCAATTAAGGCTTCCACATAGGGTTTACCCTGTGCCTGTTTGATTAATTGTGCCCCTTGATCCATGAGTTCAAACAACACTTCGGTATTCGCCTTACTGTTCATGACGTCCTCTCCCCTCTGCTGGTCCCTCCCCATTATAACGTCTGGAGTGAAGGTAAAAAATGAAAATTGTGTTGAGTTTACAAACCCAACACAATTCTATTATAAACCTAATTCATCCGCTGATGTCCGTTTGGAGTCGAATGTTTTTTTCTTGTTTTTATTCGTCATGTTTTGAATTTTATCCATTAGTTGTGGAGCAAACTCCAGGATGCGGTCATACAAGTGGGTTTGACCATCGATATGCACCATTTTGATTCCGCCGGCATTGACCACAAGGAAGGCGACCGGAGTAATGGAGACACCGCCCCCGCTGCCCCCGCCGAATGGAAGCTTTTGTCCGTTACCTTGGTTGCCGCCGTTACCATACGGGCTGCCACCATTTCCAGCTGCACTGGTCTGGTCATCAAAATCAAATTCACTTCCCCCTGCAGCAAAACCAAATCCTACTTTGGATACAGGCAGGATGACACTGCCATCCGGCGTCTCAACTGGATCACCGACAATGGTGTTCACATCAACCATCTCTTTCAGGTTTTCCATTGCGGTTTTCATTAAGCCTTGAATGGGGTGTTCTTCCATGTTACATCACGCCTCTTTCTCAGATTTAGAAGGATTCGTATTCCTGCTAAGATAGCATGTCCAAATCGAAATCGGATCATACATGTAAATTCCGTTTCTAATTTTTTTTCTTGAAAGAGCGGTTGAACATACATCCGGGGCACGGTACGCAAGGTGAGATAGGCGCTTAACAAACCGACCAATGTTGATTTGATGCTCCACGCCACTCCAGTGAGCATACCGGTTTCATCGGCATACCCAGTGCCGATTCTGGAGTGCCACTCCATTTTGACCAGCCGGATCCGGTTTAAAAATGATTTGACAATGCCATGCAAACCATGAATACGTTTAATCAGGTTGTAGATGCGATGATGGAGTTGAAACATCTCGCCAGGTGTCATCTTAAAATTTTTTTGATCCTGTGGCTGCTCCTCGCTCTCCACCTCCACCTGGTAGATCATTCCTGATAAATCATTGGCCAATTTGAAAATTTGGAGCTCATTTTTGAAATTAATCAGGCCAAACCAGGCTCTGACCTGGGTTCTAAGCAAATCATTCTTATCCTGACGTATAAAATGGATAGAAATGTGCAGCTGGGTCAGCAGCATAATGAGAATGAAACAGCACTGGGCCAGTACAGTAGCAAGCACGTAGGTCATTTCTGTTACCCCCTAGCCCCAGTATGGACGTCACCATGGAAAAACATTCAATTTCAGGAAAAACAAAAAAGCTGTCTGGTTTTGTTACAACCACACCGGACAGCCTTTTTCTTATTTGTACATATTCTTAATTGAAACACCCAACATGTAACTGAGGGCGTTCTGTTATACCTTACTGTTCACTAACGCCCAGCCTGATTTGCATGCGCTTCTCTTCCTCTTTATCGTAAACAACATAAGTATCGGCAATATAGTCGTGCCATCCCTTTTTCTGTGGATGAAAGGCGATCCAAATATAACCGATATGAAAGGCAAACTGGGCCAAAAAGCGGCCTACCCCTTCCCGAAAAATGACGGTGCCCCAATCCAGGGGGGTGCCATCCGCCTTGACCACCCGCAAGCCGAACAGCATTTTGCCAATGGATTGACCCAGCACTTTGGTCATCACCGTAAAGTAGAGACTGCCAATCAATCCGATATAGAAGAAAGTAACCGTCAACACGCGCCAGGTCACTTCAAGGCCGAACACGGAGAAGAATGGCGTCACAAGCAGATAAGACAAAGCAGAAACGACAATCAGATCAACCAGATAGGCGAGCGCACGTATCCAAAACCCGGCCAACCGGTACGCCGGAGCTTCATCTTCCAGTAAGTACTTTTGGTTTTGGGCTTCATTATGATTTTCGTTGGGATTCATATTCATGCCCCCTTACCACTTTAACAAATACATCAGACTTGGCGTTGGCGGGTGATTAATGATTTCACGGACACCTAATAAATCATTTGCCCCTGAAAAACGGACAAAAAATGTATTAAAGGCTGACCAGCCCGTCTTGTATGAAATCACTGTCGGATTTTCAATCCCAGCCATCTCAGCAGCGTGATCAATGGCGTCATCCAAGAAACCAAGTTCATCCACCAGTCCCAGTTCCTTGGCTTGCTGTCCGCTGTAAATACGCCCGTCAGCCAACTGGAGTACTTTGTTACGCTCCATGCCCCGTCCCTCTATAATCACATCAACGAAGTTATCATACATTTCATCCACCAAAGACTGCAGAATGGCCCGCTCCCCATCGGTCACTTCTTTCATCGGGGAAAGGATATCTTTATACGGTCCGCTGGTGATGGATTCTTCTTTGATGCCCCAGTTTTCGGCCAGTTCATGAATGTTATAGGTACTAATGATGACGCCGATAGAACCCGTTATGGTGTTACGGTTAGCTACAATTTTATCTGCCGCAGCAGAAATGTAGTATCCTCCGGAAGCAGCCGTATTGCCCATGTACACCACAAACGGTTTATCATATTCTTCTTTCAGCTCTCTGACGGTATGGAAAATTTCATCACTTTCCACAACGCCGCCGCCCGGTGAATTGACTCGCATCACAACTGCAGCAACCGTCTCATCTTCGAACGCATGTTTTAATTGCTTTAAAAACAGGCGATGGTTATAATTGACACTGGTAAAAAAAGTTCCCGGTGTCTGATCCATAATGACACCTTCCACCTCTAATAAGGCAATCCGGTCCAGGCCACCATATTGGTAGACTTCCTCTTTCCACTCGAGGTCTCCGATGCCCATCTCAGGGAGTGCTTCAATGGTCTGGAAAAAGGTATAAAAGCCAAATAATAAAACAAACACAACCAAAGCAATCCAGCGCTTGCGACTCATGCCAACGACCCTTTCTGTTGAATTTTATCAGACATCATCCATATCATTATAGCGGATGTTGGAAATAAAATCCATAGATTGTCCACTTCTCATGATAAAAAGCTGATGCAAAGGAGAGACGGTTCATGCCACGACGCAAAGTCTTTTTTTACTACCGGGAAGATGATCCATCACAACGGGCAGCTCAATACATTAAAGAGCGCTCACAGGAATACGGCTTTACCATCCTGGATACCCATCACCAAGCCGACATTATTTGCAGTATCGGCGGGGATGGCACCTTTTTGCAAGCCGTACGCCATACGGGTTTTCGTACCAATTCCCTCTATGTCGGTATCCATCTTGAAGGACTGGGCTTTTATTGCGATTTCTCCGCTAAAAAAATTGATGACATGTTTGAAGCCATGAATAAAGAGCTTTTAGAAGTACGCCGGTACCCTGTCATCCACAGTACCATTAATGAAACAAGTTCGTTCTACTGTTTAAATGAATGTTCCATTCGTTCCAGCATTTTAAAAACTTTTGTCATGGATGTGTATATCGACGGTGAACACTTTGAAACCTTCCGTGGAGACGGCATGGTGATCGCCACACCAACCGGAAGTACCGGATATAACAAATCAGTGGGCGGAGCTGTCGTTGACCCTAAATTACCATGTTTTCAAGTCTCAGAAATCTCCTCCATCAACAATAACGATTACCGCACCTTGGGCTCCTCATTCATTTTGGGCGAAAAACGGCAGCTCACGCTTAAAATTACCCACGAAGGCCTGCAGCATCCACTGATCGGGATGGATAACGAAGCGATTAATTTTAGCGCCGTCAGGCAGGTGGATGTCAAACTGGCTGATTTTCGCATCAAAACGTTAAAAATGAAATCCAATTCGTTCTGGGATAAGGTGAAACGGCGCTTCTTGTAAAAACATGATTTCAAAGCATTTTTCAATAGGAAAAGGGCCGGCAGAACCGGCCCTTTTCAAGATCCATCACTATTTACATGTTATTGTTGAGGAAATTGACCACTTAATTGTTGTTGAGCTTGACGCACTAAACGCTTGGTGATTTCACCACCTACAGAACCGTTAGCACGAGAGGTGGTTTCAGCACCAAGTTGAACACCAAATTCTTGAGCGATTTCAGCTTTCATTTGGTCCAAAGCTTGAGCAACGCCAGGTACAAGCAATTGGTTGTTGTTATTGTTTCTTTGGTTTTGTTGAGCCATTTGGTTTCACCTCCTCTGCCTGGTGTAGTCTTAGCATGTAACGGAGGAAGTGAAACCATGCATCCTGGCCTTGTACAATTGATGGAAATCCTAACGTATCATTTTGTTCAAATTGTCCGTTTCATTTTTCATTGTAGAACAATGGCCGCATGGCGTTAAGGGAAAATATAACTGAGCACCTGTCTGGCAATGTGATAAGCCGCCTGTTCCTTACGGTGTTCCCGCACCCGCTCTTCCCATTCCAAGCGGGCTTGTTCGTCCTCCAGCCACTCCAGTACTGTTCGGGGAAGATCCTCAATGTTTTCAATGCACCGGCTCAGGCCATATTGCTCCAGATACAACCGGTTGCCGTGTTCCTGCCCCGGTATGGGACTGATCATCAACAACGGGGTGCGGCACACCAATGTTTCAGCCACAGTTAAACCACCGGGCTTGGAAATCACCACATCCGCCTTTTGAATCCATTCAGCCATATTGGTGACATAGCCCAGAACCTCGATATGGGGAGCGGCACACCGGCTCAGTTTGTTGTACAGAGACCTGTTTTTTCCGCAAATAATGGTCAGTTTAAACTGAGAGATCCGGTCTCTAAATTGTTCCATAATATCGGCGATGGGACCAATCCCCATGGCTCCACCCAAAATAAGCAGGTGAATCGGTTTGTCCGGCGAGAGTGCCCCGCCCGCAGCTTTGGGCCTGGCCCCCTTCACTTGCTCCTCATAGGCCGGATGAACCGGGATACCAAAATCGAATATTTTATGAGGATGAATGTCAAATTCTTGGACCAGTCTTTCTTTAATGGAATGATGGGGGACAAAGTAATAGTCCACATAGGGTGAGACACCAAAGGGATGAAAGCAAAAGTCGGTCAATACCATGCCCAACTTGAAGGAAAAGGGGGATGTTGATTTCAGCCGGGCAAGGGCGGCAATACAGGTCGGGTGCGTACAAAGAATCATATCGGGCTGTTCTCTTTCTAACCACCGCTTCAGTTTCCAGCTAAACACCACCCGTTGAAAGAAAGAAGGACGGCGTAAATGAGTATACATAAAGTCCCACAAGGAAGGGATATAATGAATCATGGCAAAATAAGTTTTGACGATAATCCACTCCACTGCTGGATGGATACATCTTAATCCACAGACAATGTTAGTCTCCACTTGGCCCGAAGACAGTTCGCCCAGGGCATGGCTGATCGCTTTAGCGGCTTGATAATGGCCTTCCCCCACTTTATCTTCGGTGAAAATGACGACTTTCATCTTATCCGTTCCTTCCCGTCCATGATTTTGTGCCAGTGGGAAGACCGGGGGGCAACACCACCTGTTCATCCCGATGTGGGTACAAGCTGTGCAGCTCTTCCACCGACATCACCAAGTGTTTAGATTGCAGGCGCTTGCCGTGACGTTTCAAATAGCCCCATCCTTGAGGATGAATGAGCCAATAAATCACCTTGTACAACAGACCTTTGATCCGGAAATACCAGGTGTTGTCCACCTCACAGATGGTAAAACCCAGCCGATCAGCCCCCCGGTTAAACATGGATGTGCCCATGATGCCTTTAATACGGTGACGGTCCGGCAACTCTTCAATATACCGGCTTAATCCGTATAAAGAGGACTCCAGTGAGCGTTTAAAATAAAACATAAAGGCAATTTCAGAGGGAAAGGATTTGATTTCTTTGGCAATGCGGTAATTATATAAATGAATTTTGATGATGTCATCACCTGAACGAATCCAGTACCCGTCCCTGGTTTGAATGGGCGGTCCTTTATATGTTTTGCGTACAATGCGAAAAAAATTGTGCTGTTTGGAGACATATTGCATGCGATTGCAGTGGTAATAAATCCAATCCCAAACTGCCCACAGATGTAAGATCAGGCCTTTCACGCCTATCCCTCCACTTGATCAATGCAACAGTTATTATGTGAACTTTGCCTGCCGTTGATACAAAAAACCCCCTTCCTAAAGAAGGGAGTTAAAACAGATGATCAATGGTGTCTTTTTTCTGTTCTTCTCTTGTTAAGCGGAGGGTTTCCGTGTTTTCAACTGCCCTCTCAATCAGGGGTTCCACATTCAGCCGTTCCTCAAGCTGGCCCGCTGTCAACCGGTCCGGTTTTGTCTTGGGGTTTTTGGGCTGGAACACGGTACAGCAATCTTCATAGGGCAGGATGGAAATGTCATAGGTGCCTATTGTCTGGGCAATATCGATAATTTCAACTTTGTCCATAGTTACTAAAGGGCGGAGAACAGGGTAGTTGGTCACTTCATTAATGGTATGCATACTTTCCAATGTCTGGCTGGCCACTTGGCCCACGCTTTCTCCAGTGGCAATGCCCAACGCCTTGTGCTTTTTGGCTAAAGCTTCAGTGATGCGCATCATCAAGCGCCTCATGATGGTAATGCTGTATTCATCAGGGATGTGCTTTTTAATTTCCGTTTGTATCTCTGTAAACGGGACAATATGCAATTTCACAGGACCGGCGTATTGAGACAGTTGCATGGCCAAATCAACCACCTTTTGTTTGGCCCGTTCACTGGTAAAGGGGAAGCTGTGAAAATGGACGCCTTCAAAACGCAAGCCCCGCTTCAGGCATAAATAACCGGCTACCGGGCTGTCAATCCCGCCGGACATCATCAGCATCACTTTGCCGCTCGTGCCAACAGGCAAGCCGCCTGCTCCTCTAAACTTTTGGGACATAATGTAGGCTGCATCTTCCCGGATCTCAACCAAGAGCTCCACTTCCGGCTTGTGCACGTCCACCTTTAAGTTGTCCGTATGGATCAAGATATGAGCGCCCAGTTTGTGATTCATCTCCTGAGAAGTATAAGGAAAACGTTTGTTCGCCCGTTTAACACTGACCTTAAATGTTTTGGGGAAGGGTGAATGGGCACGGATCGCCTTGAGGGCAGTCTCCTGGATGTCTTTTAACTCTAACGATGTTTTTATAGCAGGGCTGTAGGATGAAATGCCGAAAATATGTTTAAGCCGGGCATGAACGGTTTCAAAAGATTCGTCATGCAAATATAAATAAAGACGTCCATGGGTTTTTTTAAGCTTGACGTTTAAGTCTTTCAGTTGGTTGACAATATTCTCCTGTAACTGGTTTTCGAACAGCTTGCGGTTTTTCCCCTTCAGGGCAAGTTCACCATAACGGATCAACACATAGTTATAGCTAAGTTCCTGCTTCATATCCTGACTCATGTTTCTCACACCTTCATGATTTTTTGATAATGGGGCAAAATGTCCTCTAAGGTTTGCAGAAAATAATCGATATCTTCTTTGGTGTTATAGACCGACATACTGACTCTGAGTGCAGAATGAAGGCGGGTTTGCGGCAGGCCGATCGCCTGTAGTGTCCGGCTGTGTTGCTGCTGGCGGGACGAACAGGCTGAAGTGGTGGACACATAAATATCCCGTTCCCCCAGGGCATGGACAAGCACCTCCGGTTTAACGCCCGGACAGGACAGATTGACAATGTGCGGAGCCGAGATCCGTTTATCCAGTGGGGTATTGATCTGAACCCCGTGTATAGTGGCCAGTCCCCCAAGCAGGGTTTGCTTGAGCCCTAGTAAATGTTCAATATGTACCTTTTCATTTTCTTTTGCTAGGCGAAGTGCCTTAGCCAGAGCCACAATCCCCGGTACATTTTCGGTTCCGGAACGCAAGCCCTGCTCTTGCCCCCCGCCGTGCAACAAAGGATACAAGCGCACCCCTTCCCGCACGTAAAGCAATCCTGTCCCTTTGGGAGCATGAATCTTATGTCCTGAAATACTTAACAAATCAATGCCGCTTTGTTTAATATCCAAAGGAACTTTCCCCACGCCTTGCACATCGTCCACATGAAAGAGCACTTTCGGCCTGTTTTTGAGCAGGCGCCCTATCTTTTCAACAGGCTGGACCGACCCCAGCTCATTATTGACGTGCATCACAGAGACCAAAATGGTATCCTCTCTCAGGGCCTGTTCTACATCTTGAACAGAAACAACCCCGTTTTTGTCAACCGGCAAATAAGTAACCTCAAAGCCAAAATCCTTTTCCAGGGTTTTACATACCTGATACACGGCCGCATGCTCAATCTGCGTGGTAATGATGTGCTTGCCCCTGGATTGATACTGAAAAGCCACCCCTTTAATGGCCAGATTATTACTTTCCGTTCCTCCCGACGTGAATAACAGCTCACCCGGATTGACGCCCAGAACATGAGCTGCCACTTCCCGGGCCTTGGCCATTAATTTCTCCGCTTCTCCGCCGATACGGTGCAGAGAAGAAGGATTGCCATAATAGTTGGCCACCACTTCCAGCAGCGCTTGTTGAACCTCAGCCGCCACGGGCGTCGTAGCACTGTTGTCCAGATAAACAGCCATGGCTCATCATTCCCTTTATGTTTTTGTCGTAACACATCTTACCACATTCCGTTAAAACTTAAAACACAACCGTCATCTCCTGATGTAAAAAAGCCCCTTGCCCAAAAGACAAGGAGCACAGGAGGTGAGAAAAAGTGACTAAAACCTGAGGAGGAACGGGGTAAAAAACAAAGCGACAACAAGAGAAAACAGTCCCACACCGATCGCCCACAGTCCCAGGGTACGGGCACCGCCACGGTAGGCAAAGAATCCCGTTACAATACCCGCTGTGGCAGTCAGTACGGGCAGGAAAAACAGAGACACAATGGACAAAACCAAAGCAGTCCAGCCTAAAGCTGTGCCACCCTCTTCTGCTTCTTCCATCGTTTCAATATTTTCCATTTGTTCTCTGTAACCTTCTTCTTCTCCGTTTAAGGGCTCAGCTTCATTACGCCTGTTTTCGTCCGGACTGCGAGCATCGTTCACATTAGGTGCTACTTCAGCCGCGGTCTCTTCGTCATACTCAGCCAAAGTTTCATTGGCTCCTTCATTTACTTCAAAGTCACCGTTGTTATCATCTGCCACTTGATCCCCCGGATTGTCACCGGCAATTTGATCAAAAGGCAAATCAATACGGCGTTCATCACGGTTTTCATCAGTCATGTGCGATCCCTCTTTTCTGTTTGAATGAACGGAGAAGCAAAAGAAGGTGTATGCATAGTATGAACCGCTATCTGCAAAACAACAAATGTAATGTATGGTATAATACACGGTAATGGCAACAAAAAACTGGAAGGGATCCTAAATGGCAAAGGAAAAAATCCGAAAAAAGCTTGGCATAGATATTGACGGTACGGTCACCGACCCAGCCACTTTTGTGCCGTACTTGAACAGAGCCTTTAATAAAAATTTAACCTTGAATGATATTACTCGATATCATTTACCACCGCTTCTGGGGGTGACTGATGATGAGTTCTGGGCCTGGATGAAGAAACACGAAGAAGAGATTTATGCCCGGGCCCCTGTGGCAGATTCGGCCAAGGATGTCTTGCATGAACTTGCCGGCCGCCACCGCCTGATATATATCACTGCCCGTCCCCCTCACTTAGAAAGTGTTACACGCCAGTGGTTTAAACGGTACGGACTGCCCTATCACCACATTGAACTTGTGGGCTCCCATGACAAAGTGGAGCAGGCCAAACAGCACGGTGTGGAGCTGTTTTTGGAAGACCGGCTTGAAACGGCCAATGCCATGGCCGAAGAACTGGACATCCCCGTTATTCTGTTTAACACACCTTATAACAGGGGGACGGCCCACCGTCTTATTCATCGTGTCCACAACTGGCCAGAGGCCAAACAGAAGCTTACCCTGCTGTTGGACAGCTGATTGATTGACCAGGTTCTTGGTTATTCTAAATATGAGTAAACCTCAAAAGGGTGAGTGCAGTGTTTAACCGTTTGTTTCCCATGGTGCTTATCGCCGGATTGCCGTTGTCTGTGGCAGGCAGTCTCTTTCACTGGCCTGAAGCGCTTATGTTTATGATCTACTGTGCTACTATTATCGCTTTAGCAGCATATATGGGCCGGGCGACAGAAAACTTGTCCATTGTCTCCGGTCCACGGATTGGCGGCTTGCTAAATGCGACATTTGGCAATGCAGTCGAGCTGATCATTTCCATTTTTGCCCTTAAAGCCGGATTTGTTTCCATTGTGCTTGCCTCCTTAACTGGTGCAGTTCTGGGAAATTTATTGCTGGTAGGAGGGCTTGCCTTTTTAGTGGGAGGATTCCGGTTTAAACGTCAACGATTTGATATTCACGACGCCAGGTTTAACGCGGTTTTACTTATGTTTGGTGTTGTTGTGGCCTTTGTCTTTCCTGAGATTTTCTCCATGTACTTAACCGATCAAGAAGCTTTAACCCTCAGTGTCTGGATCGCTGTTATTCTGATTCTGCTGTATTTTGCGGCCTTACTGTTCAGATTGGTCACGCACCGCGGGATGTATCAAAGCGGCAAAGAGGAAGAGAAGCATGAGGAAACTGCCGAGTGGAGTAAACGAAAATCGATCATGATTCTCGCCTTATCTACCATCGCAGTGGCTTATATCAGTGAAAGTCTGGTCCATACCTTTGAAAGTGTGGGGGAAACTTTTGGCTGGAGTGACGTCTTTATCGGGGTGATCATTGTGGCCATTGTGGGCAATGCTGCTGAACATGCCTCGGCCATTATTATGGCCTATAAAAACAGGATGGACGTCGCAGTGGAAATTGCGATCGGATCCACCCTGCAAATTGCCATGTTCGTGACTCCTCTGTTGGTTCTTATCTCCCTTTTTTTCCCATCCCCAATGCCCTTAGTCTTTACCGTACCCGAACTGGTCACCATGGTCCTGGCCGTTCTGTTGACAAACACCATTGCTATTGACGGTGATACAAACTGGTTCGAAGGGGCCATGATGCTGGGCGCTTATTTGATCATGGGCGTAGGTTTTTATTTATTGTAGCTGTGATTATCCCCTTTTCCCAATGATAATCATCCGGGGTGAGCGAACCGGATCATACGCCTGTCGTTCCAGACTGCCGTATACCTTGGTCACTTCCAGGCCGGCCTCCTTCAGCATAGCCGCCATTTCCTCATATGTGAACAGTTGCACTTGTTCCTTATAATGACGTGCCTCTTCTCCTTCACGCACTTCAATTGTTTTGACCACCTGTTTGCCTTGTATCTGCCGCCGCTCAATAATGTGCAGTTGGCCTGCTTCCCTTTCGGTATAGGGCTTCAAATTGTGCTTAACATATTCCGGATTTAAAAAGTCGATCAGAAACTGGCCGTTTGTTTGCAGTGCCCGGCGGATGCCCCGAAAGACACTCAAATTGTCATCCCATTTTTCAAAGTAACCGAAACTGGTAAACAGATTGAGGATATAATCAAACTCATGTTCAAAGGGGATTTTGCGCACATCGCCCTGAACATACCTGATGTTGTATTCCGCACTCCGTTTTTCAGCTTCAGCCAAAAGGACAGAGGAAAGATCCAGCCCGGTGACCTGAAATCCCCTGCGGGCCAAAGCCCGGCTGTGCCGCCCTTGGCCGCAGCACAAGTCCAAAACAGCGCTTCCTTTTTCCATGTCCAGTAAGTTGACAATCTGGTTCACTTCCCGCTCTGCGGCTTCATCATTGCGGTGGGCATAAATTTTTAAATAATCCTGTTTAAAACTTTGCACATACCACGGTTCACCCATTGGCTCTTCTCCTTTGTCTCTTGTGAATGATTTTGCTCATCCGCAGAACACGAAACGGGACGGCGAATTGCTTAATAAAATTGGAAACTAGGATAAACGTAAGGGGTTTCCGGTGCTTCCACTTCGGTAATCTCCGTAATATCCAAAGCCGGAATCAGCCAGCCATTGTAATCTTTCTCAACTAGCGTTCCGGTTACCCGAATCCAAGTATCCTCTTCATATTGTTTGGCTTGCTCCCCTTGTGTCAACATCCCGTACACACCGGAGTCAGCTGTACAACACGTCATGGAAAAACGGGCCACAACCAGGTGATCCGCTTTCATCCCTTCTTCCCGGTAAACAAAGCCCATCAGTTCAAAATTTTTGCCCAACAATTGATCTTGATACATGTTAATCACTGATAACATATCCAAAAAGTTATCATCAGTAATTTGCACCACTTCCTGCTCAAGCGCTTCCTGCAACAGTTGCCCATAAAAGTCCTCTATATCAGTCGCGCCCACTAAATCCTCATAGGTGTAGTGCTCACCAAGTTCACGTTTCTCAAGTTCCGCCAAATAGTCATCCGCCGTCTTAGAGGCATTGCCCTCCGCTTGCTCAGCCAATTCAAGACCGTCAAGTTCAGATTGTTTTTCTAACAATGTTCTGGTATTCACCCCATCATTCAACTGAACACCTCTCATGGCAGCAACCGAACTGTCCAACACCTTGTCGGGCAGGAGAAAACCGCTTAACACTGGAAATAAGAAAATTGAGTAAAACAAGACTTTCTTCCAGCGCCTGTCAGGTAACTGATGGCCGCCTTCACATCCACATTCTTCTTCTGCTGCTGTTCCGGCTTTAACTGTACTTCTCAAGATTTGCACCACACTTAAAACCAGTAAAACAGCAACAGCAAAATAGATAAACGGCATCATGCGAGGGGCGATATAATATTGGATATTGCCTGTAAAAATCAAACTGAGAAACAGCATGGTAAAGCCAAACAGAATAATTCCCCTGAGAAAATGCTGGAAGCCACGTTCCTCTTCCATTTTGCTCTCCCCTCCCCTTTACAGGTTTCCCCTTGCTTTTACAAGACAAACAACTGCAACAGCATCACGGCCACAAAGACAACAATGGTGACAGTGGCCATAAAGGCCAGAGCAAATCTAAGTTTAAAGTAAGCAAACAGCATCACGGTGTTTTTCAGATCCAGCATGGGACCATAAACCAAAAAGGCAACCAAGGAGCCGGTGGTAAACATGCTGCCAAAGGATGCAGCGACAAACGCGTCTGCTTCTGAACACAAGGACAAGAGATAAGCAAAGGCCATCATCACCATAGTTGAGCTCCATTCATTGTCCCCAATTGCCAATAGAAGCTGCCGGTCCAGGAATGTCTGCACCACGCCTGCTACAAAGGCGCCGGCAATCAAGTACTTGCCCATATCAAAAAATTCATCAGCTGCATGGTACATGGTCTGCTTCAACTTGGCTAAAGGGCCTGGAGCTAAGGTTTGCTGGTTATGTTGATGCCCGTGTTCATGCCCGGAATGATGAGCGTCACTGGTCTCCCGCCTTAATTGATCGCTGTTCTTAAAGATCAGGTATAAGATCAAGCCAATCAGCATGGCTAGAATAAAAGCCAAGACCATACGGCTGTATAACACAGTCAGATCGTTACGGAAGGCAAAGAAAGTTGAGCCAAATACAACCGGATTTAAAATCGGAGCCCCTACCAGAAACACAACCCCAACATGAAGTGGCATGCCTTTTAAAATAAGGCGGCGCACGACAGGAATAATGGCGCACTCACAGATTGGAAAAACCGCACCCAACACCGCTGCCGGAAAAAGAGCAGCATACGCATTTTGGGGTAAATAGCGCTGGATGGTCTCTTCTTTGACATACACCTGAATCAAACCGGAAATAAACACACCCAGCAAAATAAACGGGATCGCCTCAATCACTATGCTGAGAAAAATGGTGTTGACACTTATCCACGAATCAGGAATGGTGATGAGTGGATCGTCTCCTTTAAAACGATCTATATTAAAGAATAAGAGTAAAAAGAACCCCAGCAACAACAAGCCCAATATGTCTGTCAGCCATGCTCTGCCTTGTCTTGCTTGTGTTGGTTTTGGTGAACTGGGCTCCACAATCAATCGCCACCTTTACATTGGGTACAATAGCCGTATATCTCAAATTTATGACCGGTTATCGTAAAATCCTGTGGTTCACCAAACATGGCGTCCATAGGGCACATATCAATTCGTTCGGTACGGCCGCATTCGGTACAAATGAGATGATGATGGTGTTCATGGGGTGAACAAGCCATCCGGTAGATCCGTTCATCCTTTAATTGAGTGGCTTCCACAATTTCCAGTTGTTCAAACAGAGCCAAATTGCGATAGATGGTATCAAAACTGATACTAGGATAATCCTCCTGCATTTTTTCCAGCATTTCTTTGGCTGTCATATATCGTTTTTCAGCTGCAAAAATACGGATCATCTCTTCCCGCTTGCCGGTGTATTTATACCCCTTATCTTTTAAAATCTTGAGCGCTTCTTCCACCGTCATAAACGTTCCTCCATTAAGAATCATTCGCGTTTTCCACTGCCAATCTATACGTCATTGTAACGTTAATTTTATTTTTTATCAATGACAACAGGAGTGTAAAACACTCTTTACATTATGATAAAGGTATTTTACAATTCAATGCATAATCTGACACAGGAGGATTTGGCCAAAAAGCTGGGAGTGACCAGAGCGACCATTAACGCCATTGAAAATGGCCGCTATGACCCCTCCCTAAAATTGGCTTGGCTTTTAAAATAGCCCGCTTCTTTCACGTACGTATTGAAGATGTGTTTATTGATGAAGAAGAGCATTAATCAGTCTTGATGACCCATTTTTTAACACCCAGCACGGTGATGAGAATCAGGAAGGCAATGACCACAATGGTTCCACCTGGGGCCAAGTTAAAGGTATAGGAGCAATATAAACCCAGGATAACGGCCAGCTCCCCAAACAATATAGCGTAGATAAACGTTTGTTTGAAACTGTTCGCTAACTGAATACTGGCTGCCACAGGCAAAACCATCAAGGCCGAGACAAGCAAAATGCCCACAATCCGCATCGCTGAAGCAATGACAAGGGCAACCAAAATGGTAAAAACAAGATTGATCCACTTACGGGGAATGCCGGTAATACGCGCATGCTCATCGTCAAACGACAGTGAAAACAATTCTTTATACAATAAAGTCACAACCAGCAGGACAACTGCACCGATCACCATAATCGTATTCCGGTCGGTCCGGGTAATGGCGATAATGCTGCCAAATAAATAATTGAATAAGTCCACATTAAAACCATTGGCAATGGAAATGAAGACCACACCCAAACCAATACCGGTAGATAAAATAATCGGAATCGGCAGTTCCTGATAAAACCTGTAACTTTTGCGCAGCCGTTCAATGATCAGTGCCCCGGCAACAGAGAACCCCATGCCCATGTATACAGGATTTAACCCGGCAAAAAACCCGACATATTTGGCCAGCAGCAAATTGAAGGCAATGCCGGTCAAGGTGACATGGGACAAAGCATCGGCAATCATGGACAATCGCCGGACCACAAGAAAAACACCTAATAAAGGTGCCAAAAAACCGATGATTAGCCCTGAAATAAGTGCGTGGCGCATAAACTCAAAATGAATCAGTATTTCAATCATAGATAAGACTCCTCAATGTGAATGTTCTAATATGCGCACATGATGTCCGTAGGCCGTGGCCAGAATGGCATCCTGATTCTGGACAAACTCGTGAGGGTCACCATGAAAAAAGAGTTTCTTATTTAAACAAGCAACTTGCTTCACTTTATCCGTAATCACACCGATATCGTGGCTGACCAGTAACAAGGAAATTCCCAATTCCTGATTCAGCTGTTCCAACAGATCAAAGAAGCGGCTGACTGAGTCAGCATCCACGCCTACCGTCGGTTCATCCAGTATCAGAAGTTCCGGGGTGCTGACCAAAGCCCGGGCAATAAACGTCCGCTGTTGCTGGCCACCTGACAGTTTACCAATATTACGGTGAGCCAGATCTTCCAATCCGACCAGTTTGATAGCGTGCATGATTTGTTCTTTTTCCTGTTTTCCGATCCAGCGAAAGAGTCCCATCTTACCGAACAGACCGGTGGCAACCACCTCATACACAGTGGCTGGAAAGCCTGTGTTGAAGCTGTTAGCCTTTTGAGACACATAACCCACTTTGGACCAGTCCTTAAAAGTGGAAATAGGCTGCCCAAACAGTTTAACCTCACCCGTTGGCGAGTGGAGCAACCCCAAAATAATTTTAATTAATGTTGATTTTCCAGATCCGTTAGGTCCCACCAGACCCAGGAAATCCCCCCGGGTCATGGTGAGGTTAACATCCTCAAGCACTTTGGTTTTGGCATCATATTGAAAATTAATATGCTTTAACTCGATCACAGTTTTAGATTGATTGGGTCTCATTGTTCCTGGTAGCCCAGAGCCTTTTTCAGTACATCCAAATTTTGCTCCATAATGGAGAAATAGTCTTCACCCTGGGCCAGTTCCTCCTCCGTCAAGGATTCAAGATTATGCAACACCAACGATTCCGCCCCGGTTTCGCTCTTAATCACTTCGGCCACCTTAAGTGTGACCGTATTTTCAAACAAGATATAGTCGATATCGTTCTCTTGGACAAACTCAATAATTTCACTCAAGCGTTGGGGACTTGGCTCCTGGGAAGGGCTCAGGCCGGCAATTCCCACCTGGTTCAGCTCATAGCGCAAAGCCAAATAACCAAAAGCTTCATGGGAAACAACAAAATCTCTGCGCTCTATATTTTGGCTCATCTCTTCAAATTTAGCATGAAGATCATCAAACCCTTGAGCCAATTCGCTGTAATTCTGCTCATAAAAGTCAGCATACTCCGGATCAATCTCTACCAAAGCATCTTTAATGGCCTCAGCCTGTTGCTTGGCCCGCAATGGGTCGACCCAGACATGGGGATCCAGTTCCCCGTGCTCATGCTCATGTTCATGAGCGTGGTCATGATCCTCTTCTTTACCGTGGTCATGAGCATGACCCGTTTCCTCATTGGTCAACAGCTGTACATGAGCTGTGCTCTCCACAACTTTCAAGTCAGGATTATCAATGGCTTCAACAATTTTTTCAATCCATCCTTCGAAGCCACCCCCATTATATACGAATAAATCCGCTTTGTGAAGTTCAACAATGTCGTTGGGTGTGGGTTCAAAGTCGTGAGGTTCTGCTCCGGGTGGAATTAAGTTAATCACTTCGGCGCGCTCGCCGGCAATTTTCTGGGCAAAATCATAGAGTGGAAACAGACTGGTGTAAATAAGCAGACGCTCTTCTTCATGGGAATCAGCTTCGTCCTGTCCTTGTTCGGAGCCATCCTCTTCAGATGCAGGCCCTACCTCAGCGGGGCTGCAGGCCATCAGCGTCAAGGATAAAACCAACATGGTGCTGAACAGGACTAAAATGGATTTGCGGTACAATATACGTTCCCCCTTTAATTTTTATAAATCATAATGAATCTTATTTAACACAGGTGACATTATACCGTACTTTTTCCGATTTGTAAATCATAATTACATTTTATATAAATGCTTACGCTGCTTTTAAAAGGGGCAGCCCAGATGCTCAGGCTGCCGCCAACAAATGCCTGATTACGCTATACGTCAGAAGGGGAACGATTTCCAAGGAGTAAGTCAGCTCCAAGCGTTCAAATTTTTTATGGGCATCAAAACCGTAAGGACCAATGTTGCAGACAGGAACATTGATGGCCCGGATATCTTCCACATTGAGACGGTAACGTTCTCCCCACACCGGAACATTTTGCTCATAAGTGTGGATGCTCTGTTCACCGTCACTTAAGGCCATGTAGCTCATATCTGAAATATAGGGGTAGAACTTTTTCATGACAATCGGTTTGGGGCAGTCGGGCTGAACCTGTTCCACTGCTTGCCCAATGGCCCGGATCAGGCGAGAACCTTCCGCTGTTTGTTCTGAAACGGCCACACGCGGGATATACAAGTTGGAATAAAACACAATCATAACAGGTTCTTTAACCTTGTCCCACTTCCAGACTTGCTCAACCACACGACAAGCATAACTGCGGATATCCAGGGTTTGCTGCTCTACAACGTGCTGACAGAAATCGCCGATCGTCCGTTCGAAAGTGGATCCATGCTGTGCTTTGACCCGTTGATAATACTCCTCAAACGTGTAGACGCGGGGCTGAATTGGTGGGGGATCGAATCGGGTTCCGCTCAATTTGCCGTACAGTTCATAACGCTCCTGGTAAGTTTCTATGGCCCGTTCAAAGGCGCGTAGCCCGTGTGCTTTCAATTTTTCCAGTACCTGGTCAGGGGACCAGGAGTGGACAAACAAATTGTAATAGGCAAAAGCAGTTAAAGGGGTCTGCACATCATAAAAAGGTTTTAAATCTGTTTGCTTCAAGGAAACGGGAGGCAAGGTCCATTCTCCGTATAATTCATCACACAGCAAGGGGTTATAGTCTATTTCCCGCGTCAGTTCCGAGATGATTAAATTGGGATCAAATCCCTCAAACACTTGGCCCACATGGGTCTCTTTTCCGGCGATGAAGAAAGTAGGCAACAGCTTGCCAACGGTGCCCACATAAATATACCGGTTCTCATCGCCGGAGTAGCGGGCTGAGGTATAGTCTGAATTGATGGCTGCAATGAATGCAAATCCTTCCTTCTCCTTGATGCGTCTTAAATCCTTTAAGGCTGAGCGTATGCCGTGGGAGCTGTCCTCTTCATCACTGGTCAGTACAACGAGGATGTTTCCCTGTAATTCTTCAGGATGTTGGGCAAAATGCTTCAGCACGT
Source organism: Caldalkalibacillus uzonensis (assembly GCF_030814135.1). Classification (NCBI taxonomy): domain Bacteria; kingdom Bacillati; phylum Bacillota; class Bacilli; order Caryophanales; family Bacillaceae; genus Caldalkalibacillus; species Caldalkalibacillus uzonensis. Next base: position 112,630 of record NZ_JAUSUQ010000009.1, read on the forward strand.
ACAAATGACTGGCCACACCGCTTTTCATGTCGACACTTCCCCGTCCAAACAGCCAGTCTTCTGAGTGAGCATGGGCTTGTACCTCTGGCGGAAGTTGATATTCTCTGATGATATGTTTTAACTGATCCGGGTCTGTTGCCTGTCCCTGCCATGCACCGTAATCATCCATGCCCACGGTGTCGAAATGGCCCATAAGGATGACAGTCTCTGAGGACTGGACAGCTGAGCCCCTGACATAAGCGATCACATTATAACGTTCCTGGTAATCATGATAAGTCCGGGTCAGCAGCACTTGCTCCGGTCGTTGTTGAAAATATGGTAACTCAACAATATAACGGTACAGAACTTCAGCCATTTCCCGCTCGCCTTGTGTATTAACCACACTGGCATGACTGATAAGATCTTTGACCAGCTGTTCCATCTCTGTCCGGTTCACTTTCACGGCAGTTCCCCCATTTAAACTGTTTTTAATTCTTATTTTTTTACATTGTATCATCATTAATCCACCGCTTGCAGTTCTCCCTCTAACAGCTGGTACATTTTTTGCTGCCATTTTTCATCATCGACAATAATTTGAAAGGAGATACGCCGGTTTTGTTGCAAGGATTTGGGGTCGTTTCCTTCAGCAATGGGCTTAAACTCCGAGTAACCGGTAGCCGCAAAATATTGTGCATACTCATCACGGGCCAAAACGGGATTCACTTCAAATAAATATTGAACCACGGCAACCGCCCGTTGCGTGGAGAGTGTCCAGTTGTCATAAGGGACTGTATCCGTGTGTCCTTCGATTAAGATAATATACAGGTATTGGCTTACCTCTTCCAGTTCAATAATTCTTTGAAAGGCAATAGACAACGGACGCAAAATAGCTTTGCCTTGCTCACTGATTTCCGCTTCACCTGTTTCAAATAAAATGTCACCTTCAATAGAAATCGTGTTATTCGGACCGCGGATAATCTTATCCTCCCCCACCCTTTCTTCCAGTTCTTCCTGGATAAGATCGGCAATATGTTTTTTGACCGCAGCAACCTGAGCCATCTCCCTTTTGATCTCCCGCTGGGCATAAGCATCGAAAATACTTTGCACAAATGCAACCAGGGCCACAAAGAGCATAACCAGCACAATCGTGGACATCATATCCGTAAATGAAGGCCAGAAGGAGGCAGGTTCCTGCTCCTCTTCAAAATAACTCTTTCGTTTCCTCATCGTTGCCCCTCCTAATAGTTGCCTTCCCTGACCATAGGGGGCCGGCTTGTTTCAGCCGGGTAAGCACGGGGGCCCATTTGGGACCGTCCCCACTCAAACATGCTGACCAAAATATGCTGGATATCCTGGGAGAAGCGGTAGATATTTTGAAACTCCCGCTCCAGCAAGTGTTGGATACTTTCCAATTCCCGGATCATTTCCCGCCATTCCCGCTCCTGATGGCCCCCATGGGCCTGACGGTGCCAGGACTTTTCAAACACCTGCTGCAACAGTCCTGCCAGTTCCCGCTTGAAACGTTCCAAACCATCTTCCCACTGTCGCTCCAGATACTGGACAGCCTGACCGAACGATTCGGCTGCCCTGACAAATTGATCATTCTTCTCCTGGAAACGGTAATACCACTCATCCTGGTTTTGCTCATACTGACGCCTGTTCTCTTCCAACATATCCCGTACATGCCGCTGGAGCTCTTCTGTCAGTCCCCTTACAAATTGGACCAACTCTTCGTTTTTACGCTCCGCCTGTTTGATCAGTTGATCAGACCGTTCCACCACCAGTTGCAAATATTTGGCGCTCTCTTGGTTGCGGTCCGTTAATCGTTTAAATTCCTGCCCCACTGCGCCAATCGTTTTGGACAGTTCACCCAGCTGCCTGGCTGTTTGCTCCTCCTGCTTTTTAAACTGTTGAATGTTGCCTTCCAGTACCTGCCCAAACTCCAACAGGCGGGCCGTTCCCTGTTCAAACCGGGAAGTGAAAGATGCCGATTGGCGAATGACGGTGTCTAGACCCTCAATATTTTGTTGCAACATTTGTGTAGTTTTTAGAATTTCATCGCCAAAGGCCTTAACACTTTGATCAAAGCTTTCTTTGACCTTGGCCACCAGACGGTCCAGGACCCGCTCCAAGGAGTCTTTCGGTTTGTCTTGCTGCACCATAATTTGGACCTGATGATCAAGCAAACTCTCTGCCCTGGTGAAAAAAAGATTTTTCAATTGTGACCAGCTTGGCCCGATCCCCAGCTTGGCAAAGAGACCGGAATGCAGCACATGCAAACAAAATGCGGTCCCGATACCGGCGATGCTGGTAATAAAAGCAAAACTCATCCCCCTAAAAGGCTCACTAATAGCCGCCACAATGACGGCCACACTCATCACTTCCGAGCCAGAGTCCGCTCCTAAGCGCAGGAGCGTGTCTTGCATGGCAAACAAGGCCATGGTCAGCCCCAAAAACGTCCCCAACAATCCGGAGATAATGGCCCAAGACGGCAATTGGTGAAGGAGGCGCTCCACTACACCCAGCGGCAGGCGGAACACCCCAAACAGATTGAGTTGCTGCTCATAAACTTTCTTTTCAATAATCGCCTGTGTATTGACAAACTCAATGCCCTGTGAACGATGCTGGCGGTATTCACTGATCATCCCTTCAATCAGTTCATCTTCTCTGGGCTTATCCGGCCAGCCTCCCCTCATTTCATAGTCTCTTAAACGTTCCAACCACTTTAGATAGCAGTTGGCCAGTTGAATGTTTCCAACAATTCCCATTAAACCAATCAAGGAAATAAGGCTCAAGACAATATAAAAAAACTGAGGTGATTCCATGTCTTTTCCCTCCCTTATTGCCCATGTATATTCACAGCTTGACAAAACATGAGGACATTAAAAAGGGAAGCCGATGAGCTCCCCTCTTGTTTATCATTTATTCTTCTCTCTTTTCCCGGCATGACCGGCATTGGCCATATAGTTCGATATTGACTGCATCCAACTTAAAGCCAAAACGCTCGGCAATGGCACCAAAGTTAATAAACAAGTCCAGGTCCATATCTTCAATGCAACCACATGTTTCACAGATGAGATGATTGTGACTCTCTTTAGATACTTCAAACCGTGTGCAATCTTCACCACAGTGAATGTCCCGTACAAGTCCGGTCTGTTTAAAATAGCGCAGTGTATTATATACTGTGGCCATGCTCATATTAGGGTAATCTGGCCGCAGCTGATTCATGATTTGCTCAGCTGTGGGATGCTTCATTTTTTTCAGGGCTTCAAAAATGGCCACACGTTGGGGAGTCACGCGTATATTGTGAGCGCTTAACAGTTCTACTGTGGAGCCATCCAACTGCTGGGACATGCGTTCACCCCCCCTCTCCTCTTAGCACCAGCCTAGATCACAATCCTCCACATATTGCTTGACTCTTTCTTGCTTTGGTGTTTGCCCGCCAGACTCTCTATTTAGTACAACATCCCAATTCACTTCAATGGAACCCAGAGTTTTTCCTCTATAGGCTATCACCACTTTGTCTTCACTCAGATCAATGCGCATCTCTTTAAGCAGTTCTTTTTTATTCATTATATTCTCCTCCTGTTGTAAAGCTTTTTATTAGTATTGTCAAATGGTTTGTAAATCAATCTTGTCCTTTGTATGAGCAAAAATAATATCAATTACTTATTTATAATAAGTATAAAATAGAACTTGATCTTGTCAATACCAGGCAAAACTATATTCCAGGAATTAATATGATGATATCTCTTGTTGTTAAACCTGCAAACTCCTACAAGCAATATTGTCATAAGAAGGAAATAAACGTTTTATATTAATTATAAATTTGTATTGATTTTAAGTTTGTATCTGCTATAATTCTTTATGGAACTCAATTCTTCAAGAAGAGGAGTGAGATGATGCAAATCACCAAAAAAGCGATACCTTACACGCCTAATACGAAGCCGTTGCATGAGCTGAACATTATGATTGTCTCAACAGCCGGAGTTCACCATAAAGATCAGGAGCCATTTAACACGGATCCAACTGTCGGAGATGCCACTTTCCGCATCATCCCGGGTGACGTTAATTCTGCTGAGCTGACCGTAACACATGCAGCGCCAAAGGAACATTACAATACGGATGCACCCAAGGAAGATATTAACTGCGTTTTCCCCATTGACCGACTCCGTGAACTGGCTGCAGATGGAGATATTAAGGGGTTGGCCGAAAAACATATCACGATGATGGGTTACTCTATGAGACTAAAGAAAATCAATGAAGAAACAATTCCAGCCGTCGTCAAGGAAGTGGTTCGTTCCCAAGCTGACGCTGTTCTGCTTACAGCTGGATGACCGCTTTGTCACCGTACTGTGGTCACAGTACAACGAGCTATTGAAGCACAAGGGATTCCAACAACACTGATCACCCTCGATGTGGAACAGTCCAGTTTAATGCGTCCACCTCGGGCCATACATCCCATGCAGTTTCAGTTTGGCCATTCCCTGGGTAAACCTCATGATAAACAAACGCAAATGAAGGTATTAATGGCTGCCCTGGAGCAACTGACCATCAAACAAGAGCCGGGTCAAATTCACGAGATCCATTTCCCGAGCTATAATCAATAAGCAGCCTTCCGTCCTGAACCAACATTACCTAAAATACTAGGGCAACTTAATGAAGGGACTGTCCTAAACGTTCTTTTTTGGACAGTCCCTTTTGACGTTACAGAATTTAAGGATTGTGCAATCTATTGTGTAATTTGTGTAATTTCAATCGGTACAGTACGCCTCACTTCTTCACCTTCCTCTGTTTCGATGACAAATAAATATCCTTGTGTCCCCTCAATCATTCGGATGGGATTTTGCATTGATACCATCAATTCTCCTTGAGCATTTGGTTTAAACGTCAGTTCACCAACAAATTTGCCCACCTTCGTTTTAACATTATCTTCAGCTCCAAAGAGAACCCCGCGATTATCATTGGTTTTAAAGAAAATCGTATATTCCCCTTCAGGATCTAAGCTGTGTGCCAAAACAACAAAATCGACAGTACCCTGTTCTTCAAAAACAACAATGGCCCGTCCTTGGCCGTTTTCAAATGGAATATCATGTATGTGTTGACTTGCTTGAATTTTGACGATGTCATTTTCTCGTTGATCAGTGGAAAATGAACATCCTGCAACCATGACTATTAAGGCAGAAAGAAAAAGGAGCATTCTCATGTGTTATCTCTCCTCACTTAAAAACACCATTGCCGCTTGAATTTTTCTTTCGTCCATACTTTGGATTCTATAATCATGCCTTTCAAACATATTGTTATTAACAACCGTTACCCATACTTCCTCTTCTTGATCTCTTTCACCTCCCCGCTTATAACTTTATGTTCATTATAGCACCCCAAACCGGACGGAACGAAACCAACGGACAAGATATCAAATCCGGTCTTGGCGAGAACTTTTAATTAAATCAGCCAGCCTGGCCAGACTATCCTCAAGATCCTGTAATGGGGCATACGCATAAGAAAGACGTAGATACTGAGTAGATTGGCGGTCGTAGAGATGACCCGGATTGAGCAGTATTCCTTCTGCCAGTGCCCGTTCAAACAGATCCCGTATGGAGACGGGCACGTTGATTTTCAGCCATATATAGAATCCACCCTGTGGCTTGCTCCATTGGGCGATCTCCCGAAAGTGTGTTTCTAACGCTTGAAGAGCAATCTCTCTGCGCAGCTTCAGCTGCTTTCTGACATACTGGATATGTTGGGCGTACAAGCCGCTGGCCAGCCATTCTGCAACAGCCCATTGAGACAGAGAGCTGGAGCCGTAGTCTGTTTGCATCTTAATATCCGCCAAACGGTCAATCACCGGTTCAGGGCCTACCACCCAGCCAATCCTTAACCCGGGGCTTAACGTTTTGGACATGCTGCCCATGTACAGCACAAGGCCGTTTTGATCGCAAGCTTTCAGGGGTGGGGGAGGCGGAGCATCCAGCCACAGATCCCGGTAGACATCATCCTCAATGACAGGCAGGCGCTCCTGTGTACATATTTTCAGCAATTCACGGCGGCGCAAGTCTGTCATTAAAGTGCCGGTTGGATTGTGAAAGGAAGGAATGGTGTATAGCAACGCACCATGATACTGCCGTTTGTACCTTGACACGATTGCGGGTTGTATACCTTCTTTGTCTAAGGGAACCCCCAGCAGTTTCATTCCTGCTGATTGAAACACACGGACGGAGTACAAGTAAGATGGTTTTTCCAATAAAACCGTTGATCCCCGGTGCAAGAGACCGATGGAAATTAATTGTAAAGCTTGCAAGCCACCTGAGACGATCAGAATTGAGGAGGGAGAAGTGTCAATCCCGATCTCTCTCAAATGCTTCACAAGCTGCTCTCGTAAAAACAGATCTCCTTTCGGCTGTTCATAGCCTAAGGAAATCGTCCGTTTGGGAAGATGCTGAAAAATGGCTTGCATATGTTCAGCCGGCAAGAGGTCGGGGGCCAGCTCACCTGTCCCCAGGCGGATGATGTGTGGGTCATATTCCGCTTGATTAATCTCCTGAATGGTCGGCAGATTGGGTTGGTGCATTCCTGACTTAACATAGGTGCCCCAATCGGGAGGAGGGGTGGACGCCAAAAGATTCCAAGTATGATTAACCACCCTGGTTCCGCCCCCGCTGTTCCCTTTCAGCAGACCTTGGGCAGCAAGCTCATCCAGTGCGGTTACGACCGTGCTGCGGTTCACTCCGAATGCTTTGGCCAGGGCCCGTTGGGACGGTATTTTGGTACCAACTGTCCATTCCCCGCGCATAATCTTTTCTTTGAGATGTTCCTCAATTTGTTTGTGTAAAGGAATGGGAGAATGGCGATCCGGTTTCCAATCTGACACAGCCATTGCCAGTCCCTCCGTGCTGTTCATAATCTGCCTTGACATTTGTTCTATCATACCATTTGGTTGGTTTAATCACCATCCATTTGGCCGGAGACAAGAGACGCCTCTCTTTTTTACAATTAAACGTAAGCTTTCAGTCTTTGATGAAAGGGAGAGAAACAGTGATTGAAGCCATTATACACGGTATTGTTCTTGCTTTTGGACTGATTTTACCTTTAGGGGTGCAAAATGTGTTTATATTTAACCAGGGAGCCACCCAGCCAACTTTATTTCGGGCTTTTCCCGCCGTGTTAACCGCCTCAGTTTGCGACACGTTGTTAATCTTGCTGGCTGTGCTGGGGGTCTCTCTTATTGTACTCACGCTGACCTGGCTTAAAACGATGGTGTTTGGCATTGGCTTTTTATTCTTAATCTACATGGGCTGGGTGATTTGGAAAGGTAAGCCAGCGTCTGTAAACCACACAGAAGCCCGGCCCTTATCAGCGAAAAAACAAATTGTGTTTGCTGCTTCTGTGTCATTGCTCAATCCCCATGCCATCATGGACACTGTTGGGGTGATCGGTACCAACTCCCTCACTTATGCCGGGGATGACCGCTGGGCTTTTACCCTGGCCACCATGATCGTCTCCTGGCTGTGGTTTTGGGGATTGGCCATCGCTGGACGGGCTGTGGGCAGGCTGGATGATTCCGGCAGGGTGATGCAAGCCATGAACAGATTATCTGCGCTTGTGATTTGGGGAGTCGCCCTGTATATGGGGTGGACATTGATTTTTTAAGTTTAATAGTCACTACATTGACTCAGGAAGCATGTGTTGTTTCAATTGGATACGAATATCCTCGGGAATTGGCTCAGGTTTCTGGGTTTTCAGATTGAAATTAACATAAGTTGCCGTTGCCTTGACACAAACCTGGCCCGCCTGATGGATTTCCTCGTATAAGACAATGCTTGTGTTACCGATTTTTTTAATCCATGTTTTAACCGCAACATCCTGGCCAAAATAAATCTGGTTTATGTAATCTACATTGGTATTGACAATGACCATCCTCCAATTTTCGAAAGACAGATCGGGCGTAAAAATCTTAAACAGCTCATGTCTTCCTGCTTCCAGCCAGGTGGGAATAAACGTGTTATTAATGTGCCCAACCCCATCTGTTTCGGAAACCCTGGGTGTTATTTTTGTCTCAAACATCTGTTCTCCTTCACTCCTTAGCCTCATATTTAAATAGACTATAACAATTTTTTTCATGATGATAAAGACGTTACAAATGTAACATTTGGTGTATATCAAAGGGACAATTCTTTGAGATTGGGCAAAATAAAAACCTTCTACACTAACGGTGTAAGAAGGTTTTTATTTTTAAGACAATAAATGATAGAAAAGCAAATTATAGTTCTATGGTCTCAGCAGGCTGCAGAACTCTCGTTCCTACCCCTCTCGTAACAGCTCTCTCATGCATACGGGCTAAGGCATTCTCTGTCTCTATATAATAGGGCGGATTGTGGAAAGTGTTATAGTGGATTGGGATTAGACTTTTTACACCTAATAAATACGCCGCTTCCACCGCTTCTTCTGGTCCCATGCAGGCAGGCAGTTGGCTTTGTTTGGGTAAGCCAGGGATCTCTAAAATCGCTGCGTTAATTGGCAAAAAGGCCACATCAAAAGATCCGTACTTATGAGCTATATTTAACCAATATCCATGCCAAAGCGTATCTCCACAATGAATAATCTTTTTCCCTTCTCCTTCAACAATCCAAGCCACTTGCGGACTGCCAAAGCCATCTATGGAATAGGTGGCGGAGACAGTCACCGAACCAACTGCAGCAGTTTCGCCTACAGACAATCCTTTAAGCTTGGTAAATCCAGCTTTACCGGCCATAGCAAGCGAGTCGTGCGGCATAAATACCGGTACTTCAGCGCCAAATGTGTCCAACAGTGTTTTGGGTGAAAAATGATCACTGTGAGCATGGGTGATAAGAATAGCATCCGGTCTAGGTAAACTGGTTAGAGGAATAATATCCTCTTGCGGTGCTCCAAATTGAGCAACCAATGGCTTACCCTGATTCTGAACAGTGTCACCTAATGGATCGATTAAAATAGTGGTTTCATTGACCTGAACCAAAACACCCGCCCAGTTCAGTTTTGTAATGATCATCATCTAAACCTCCTGAAAGTAAAATTTCAATCGAAGTTATTATATTATACTTAATACAAAAAAACAACTTACTTTAAAACAAATAATTGATGTGACATAAATATTCTAATATAATAAATGAAAAAATGGCCAGGATAACACATTCCCTAGATGAAAGGAGAAGACATGAGTAAAAAATACAATTTAGCCTGTAATATTGCTAAAACGCTAGATATAATAGGAGACCGCTGGACCTTGTTAATCATTCGTGATTTATTAGAGGGAAAAAATAAATTTAATGAAATAAAAGAATCATTGAAAGGGATTGCACCTAATATCCTTTCAGACAGATTACAAAGCTTAGAAAAGGAAGGAATCATAGTGTCAAACTTATATAGTCAACACCCTCCCCGATTTGAATACAAGCTGACAAAAAAAGGAGAAGACTTAAGGCATGTTATTCACGCCTTGGGTATATGGGGCAACAAATACTTATCGCCAACATATTTTGAATTGGTCCATAAGCAATGTGGACATCAGGTGCAGGTGCAATATTTTTGCCCGAATTGTAACGCAACAGTAAAAGATATCCATTATGTCAAAGCTGCCACTAGTAACTCAAACTTGTCGTCGTAATGAACAAAAAAAAGGAAGCCCTTGAGCTCCCTTACAGTGAATGACGCACCTGCTATCAATGTACCAGATTAAACCGAAACACTCTGTTTTTCCTCTAGTTTTTTCCGCCAGTTGCGGTCAGCCAGATCCAAAGCCTGTTCCGCCAGTTCAACTGCTTCCCTAAACTGCAGATCCCTGAAAGCCTGTTCAGCCCCCTCCAGGATTTCTCTCACTTCAGCATGTTCCCGGCGGAATCGGTTCCCGTATTGAATGAGCAGCTCTGACCTGTGGGCTAATTCGATGACGGTTGAGGCGACTTGAGCAATGGACTGCACCTGTGATCTGGCTTCTTTCAACTGATACTGAACACGATTCATATCGATCGGGGCCTGTTCCAATGATGCCTGTAGTTCCTGTAAAGCCTCAGTAGCAATGTTCAGACCGGACTGCACATGATCTGGCAGACCTGGCAGGTTGCTCTTGCGAAGATGGGCCCTTACTTTAGTCAGATTCCGCTTCAAATCCTGAGCTTCCTCTTTGGCATCGAGCTCATCCTTACGGATCGTTTGAATCTCTTCTTCGAAAGAAGCGGTTTTCTCCAATAATTGTTCATAATTAGTAAAGTAACGCTCCAACTCGGGCTTTAAAGTGGGATAGAGCTGATCTATTTTGTCAGGATCCACTTTGAGTGCATCATAAGTATGCTGCATGGCCTTAAACATTTTTTGCAGTGCGTCATGTTTGCTTTCCCATTCATTATCCCAGGAGTAAGAAAGTTTAAAATCGCCTACTGTACGCTTCAGCTCATTAAATTTTTCCATTAAGGCTGCGTGTCTGGCATCCAATTGCCCGATGTTCTCAACCACATATGCCTTGTTCTCCACTTCTTGTTCCAAGCGCTGATAGATCTCTTCAATCCCTTCCAGCACATGGTCCTGCCATTGTTTCATATTGTCTATTTCCCCGTTTTGCATGTAAGCGACTACTTGATGCTTCGCTTTCAGCATTTCGGCCAATTGCTCTTCTGCTCCGGTGTGGTCTACCTGGTAACCTTTACTTTTCATTTCCTGTATCGCATCTTCGACTTCTTTAAGTTTACGGGGGATATCATGCTCGATGGTACGAATAATATTTGGGCAAACTTCAATGGCTTCATACAGCTCCTGACAAGTGAGATCCACCTTGTTGAGCAGTTCTTGGGCCTGGAGATAATTACCGTTGTTGTGGGCTTCTTGAAATTCATTATACCAGTCAGCAGCTTGTTTGTACTTGTCATACCATACCGGATATGAGATCCCCAGCCCCATGGCGTGCTTTTGCAACAAACGTTTCAATTCTTGTAATTGTTCGTGCAGAACAGTCATTTTTTCCCGGTTGCCTTTTTCACTCTCTGTCAGTTGATCAATCTCTTCCTTAATGGTTTCTAATGTCTCTTCTACATCCCACAATTTTTCTTGGGCTGTTTGGATCAGCCGGTGACAAGTAACAAACCGAAAGCGCAAGGCATAATCTTCAATATCAATCAAGGTTTCTTCCAAATCAGGCAGGATAACCGTGACAATTTCTTCCCACTGCCCCTTCCACTTCTCAAAGCTGGCTTCCGTTTCACCTGCCATCTTTAAGCTTTTTAACCGTGCCAGTTCTTCGGCTACTGGACGGTTTTCGATGTCAATCTTCCATTGCTCCAGCTTATCCACGTGCCGGTAAATGCGCCGGCGGTAAAGCAAACCTGCAAAATAAAGCAAAAAAACAAGAATGACCAATAATACTGTTATATTCAGCAATACTGTTATATTCAGCGACATAGCAGGATCTCCACCTTCAATCAACGCTTGTTGTTGTACTGTTTGCAATGAAGTGCATGTTTTTGTTGTAAACCTTTGTCCGATCCCGGATGATATGTACTCTATTTCGCTATTTTTATACAAAATCCCTGCTATCGACAACGATTTTCTACAGAAAAATTTAGTTGTTCCAAATAGCGCTGCTTAAACTCATGGGAATGGGGTTCAATATAATAGACCTCGCGGATGACTTGGGGCTGTAAGAATGGCATATACAATGTATTGAGCAGCTGCAAGGTCATCATCTCAATATCACCGCTCCTCAAATCCCCAGCTTCTTTTAACTCTTCAAGCAAGGTCATGTAATAATATTTCTCTCTGCTTAGGTAAACCGTCATAATTTCTCTAATCAATGTGGAGTCGATCGTTAACTCCCGGTAAATAAACCGGGTCATGTGATAATGTTCAAACAGGTAGTCAAAGCTGGCTGTGAGGGTGGTGATCAAGCGCTGATAGGCAGACAATTGTACCAGGCTGGATTTTTCCCCAGTATCCCCCGCCTGATGTTGTTCAATCACATTAAAATAACCCTCATAAAATTGGACCATCAACTGTTCGAGCAGCCCTTTCTTCCCCTTGAAATAATATGAAATCATCGCCGGGTTGACGTCAGCCCGCCGGGCAATTTGGCGTACTGTGGTTGAGTGGAATCCCTGGTAGTAAAAGAGTTCCAGTGCCGCTTCCTTAATCCGTTCTTTCGCCTTTTTCTGTTCCCGGCTGCCCACTATGGAATCCCCCCTTGTAAGCTCATCCACCCTTTAATCATAGCATAAGATCAGGCCCCACCGCAGCTCATTCCAATAGGGGATGCTAAAAAACACGTATTTTTATCGGTAAAAAAGCAGGCTTCCAATTAGCCTGCTTGGTGTGCATGTGATGCTGGGAGTGCTTAGCAACTACGTTTTACCAGGAGGCACTTTTATGCAATGTTCCCCGGTTAACAGTTCATCGGGTACTTCAATCTCCAGACGGAGCAAATTGGAGCCGAATGATTTGCCAAGATTATCTGTCCGTAAAGATGACGGAGCCCCTCCACCCAGGGCATCTTCAAGGACAAATTTGAGAGCATACACATTGTCCACCTCATAGCGGCTGACCTCCCCCTCCACCAGAGGCTCAAAATGGGCTTTAACCTTTTCTGCCGTTACTTCCCGTTTAAACACCTCATACATCTCTTTTGTTTTGGCAAACAAGCCCAAGTCACAGGTGTTGCCCTTATCCCCGGAACGGGCTTGAGCTACATAACGCAATTGCACTTTGGCCACAGCTCAGACCTCCTCCACGTTAATCTTCACGCGTGACTCGATTTCATCCCTTGGGATCAAAACAGACCATAAACCTAGCAATTGGCGCACGGAGTACAGATTGGCCAAACCGCCAACAAACGGTGGTCCGTTTAGGGCAAGCGGCGGGAAGAGCCGGCCGAATTGTACCGCTTCCTCTTTGGTATTGGTGTGCACGGCAATACGCACATACACCTCATTCAACTTATCTTCATCCACAGGATGAGCGAGCGGACCGTGAATAGAATTGTAGCCAATATATTCGGTGTGAATATCATTCACTTGCAGTTCATACAGCTCAATCTGCTTGCGGATGATTTCATCCACTTTCTGCGCTTTCTTTAAGGCATCAGGCCAGGAGTAACCGATCATACCCGCCCCCATGTAACCATTGGGATAGCCCATGATCGCCTTTAAGGTCGGTGGCTTGGGTTTTCCTTTCACACCAGAGATTTGCACCCGGTTCTTTCCTATCTCTTCAAACCGGGCAGCGGAAAAATCGGCGATTACATCAGGTGTGACATAATGGGAAGGATTATGAATTTCATACAAGAACTGCTCTTTCAAGGTGTCAATGGAGACTCTGCCCCCTGTGTTATCCGGCTTGGTGATCACAGCTCTCCCGTCTTCATACACTTCGGCAATGGGATAGCCGATGTTCTCCATGTCGGGAATGTTCCACCAATCCCCGCTGAAGTTCCCTCCTGTAGCCTGGCCGGAGCACTCCATCAAGTGGCCCAGCAGCACACCCAGGGCCAATTTGTCCCAGTCATCTTCGGCCCAGTCCAGCTCATAGATCATGGGGGCCAAAAACTGGGCAGTGTCTGTCGTCCGGCCAGTAATGACAATGTCAGCACCCTGCTTCAAACATTCTACAATGGGCCAGGCTCCCAGATAGGCACTGGCAAACAAAATGTCTGCTTTTGATTTGGTGAACAGTTCCCCTGTTTCATAATCAGCAAAGGAGATCCCTTTGGCCTGTAGTTCATCGAGAATGGGGTAAATATTGTCTCCTGTGGCAATACCTACCTTAATCCCTTCGATGCCTAACTCCTTGGCAATACGCACCACTTCGTCCCTGGCACCCTCGGGATTAATGCCACCTGCATTGGTAATCAATTTGATACCTTTCTCTTTTACAAATGGCAGCAGCTGTTTGGCTGTCACAGTGATGTCTTTGGTGTAACCTTTGCTCGGATCTTTTTGACGGTCTTTCTGCAAGATAGCCATCGTTAGTTCTGCCAGGCAGTCAAAGCAAATATACTGGACATTGCCAAATTTGGCCATGTTCAGGGCACCGTAGATGGTATCGCCATAAAATCCCTGTCCGGCTCCCACTCTGACCTTTTTCAAACTTAACCCCTCCTCACTTTGTAAACGCTTACTTTTTATGAAAAACCCTCATATCCACGTATATGTGCAGCATTCTTCATTGATGACTGAACGCTCGTTCGTCACAACCACTCATATTATAACAAATTTTCAGAACATAGTCTATTTTAATTCTACCGTAAAGTCCACCATTCGGCCCGGTTGACAGGGCACAACAAAAATAATGATCTGTTGTTTAATTAGCCTTGACTTTAACGGTCTCTTAAAGCTACAATAAAAGTTGTGTAAAAATAACCAACACAATCTATTGCAAGATAGCCAGGGTGAACAGCCTATAGAACACCCTCTCCATTTTGCTCCTTTTGAACCGCGGCTGAGATTTGTTCAAAAGGTGCACCGTGTAACCCTTAGCTATCGGGGCGAAGGTGTGTGAAAGCAAAATGGCTATAGGACTGAGATCACCGCTTGCTCAAGCTTAAACTATGATGTGGAAGGAGCGTTTTAACGTATGTCTCGTTATACAGGTCCAACTTGGAAAATCAGCCGCCGTCTGGGAATCTCCCTGACTGGCACAGGCAAAGAGTTACAAAAGCGTCCTTATCCTCCGGGACAACATGGTCCTACTCAGCGCAAAAAATTAAGTGAGTATGGCATTCAGCTGCAAGAAAAGCAAAAATTGCGCCATATGTACGGATTAAATGAACGTCAATTCCGTAACTTATTTGACAAAGCAAGCAGAATGTCCGGTATCGTGGGTGAAAACTTCTTGATCTTGCTTGAATCCCGCTTGGACAACCTTGTTTACCGTCTGGGCTTTGCCCGCACCCGCCGTGCGGCCCGCCAGCTTGTTAACCATGGCCACATCACGGTGAATGGCCAGAAAGTGGACATCCCCTCCTATCAATGCAAACCGGGTGATGTCATCGGCCTGCGTGAAAAAAGCAAAGACCTTGCGGTAGTTAAAGAGGCTCTGGAAGAGCGTGACTATCTGCCAGATTATCTTGCTTTTGATGAAAACAACATGGAAGGTACTTACATTCGTCTGCCAGAGCGCAGCGAATTACCTTCCGAAATTCAAGAATCACTTATTGTTGAGTTCTACTCCCGTTAAGTTGATCTACACATCAGCCCCCGGCATCCCATGTGGATATCGGGGGCTGTTTTCATTCATGATCACGTATGCTATTTGATCCGCACAAACTTACGCTTGCCCACCTGGATAATCATCTCTGCCCGCACATGGACTTCTGCCTGGATATCAGCCACTCTCTCTCCATCAATCCGCACGGCGCCCTGCTGTACCATCCGTCTGCCCTCTCCTTTGGAAGGCACCATGTTTAAGGCGTGCAATAAATCTACGATGTTAACCGCTGCATCTCCTGTCCAGTTTTTTTCCGGCATATCCTCAGGCAAGTCCCGCTTTTGAAATACCGTTTTGAAGTGGGCTTCCGCCTGCTCTGCCGCTGTTTCTCCGTGATACATGGTGACCAGTGTTTTGGCCAGGTTCATTTTGGCGTCGCGGGGATGAATGGACCCGTCCTCTAAACCGGCCTCTATCCGCTTCACTTCCTCTAATGGTATATCAGTGACCAGCTCATAGTACTTAACCATCAACTCATCAGGGATGGACATGGTTTTACCAAAAATCTCATTAGGCTCTTCATCAATGCCGATATAGTTGCCCAGGCTTTTGCTCATCTTTTGTACCCCATCCAGTCCTTCCAAGAGCGGGGTCATGATGGCTACTTGCTGTTCTTTGCCGTATTCTTTTTGCAGGTGACGGCCCATGAGCAGGTTAAATTTCTGATCTGTGCCTCCCAATTCAACGTCACATTCCAGAGCGACTGAATCATACCCCTGCATCAGCGGGTAGAAAAATTCATGCAAACTAATGGCTTGGTTGGCCTTGTAACGTTTCTCAAAATCATCCCGTTCCAGCATGCGAGCCACCGTTGTTTTGGCGGCCAGTTCAAGTACATCGGCAAAGTTGAGGGCAGAGAGCCATTTGCTGTTATAATGTAACTCTGTCTTGGACATATCCAAAATCTTAGCGTATTGCTTGACATAGGTCTGGGCGTTTTGTTTTACTTGTTCCTCGGTCAGGGGCTTGCGGGTTTCTGACCTGCCTGTGGGGTCCCCAATACGCCCAGTAAAATCCCCGATCAAAAACTGAACGGTATGACCCAGTTCCTGAAACTGGCGCAATTTTTGGATGACAACCGTATGACCCAGATGGATATCCGGGGCTGTCGGGTCGACACCAAGCTTCACTTTGAGAGGTGTGTCAGTGGCAATGGAACGGGCTAGTTTTTGTTTTAGCCCCTCCTCCGGAACGATCTCAACCACGCCCCGTTTTAAAATCTCATACTGTCTATCTACCTCTTTTTGCTGTGCTGGCGTTAAGCTGATTTCTGCGGACATCTGTCTTCCATACCCCTTTCTCCTGCTTTTCGCTGAACACCATTCATAATTCCCAAACATAGCATTTCCCTTGCCAAAAGTCAATCATTAGCCCAATCAAAAGGGATTGTGATATAATAGCGGTGACGTTTAGGGAGGAGTCGGAGCATGTCTAATGATCAAAAGCAAAATAAGGGCAAAGGTCAGTTGGTCAAACAAAAGAGATGGGTCTATCTCTTGAAGGTGACTTGGCTTGTCACTCAAGTGCTGTTTGTCTTGCTGATCATGGGGCTTCTGTTTGCCGGAGGTGTGGCCGCCGGCTATTTTGCCTCTTTTGTCCATGATGAACCCATCCGCAGTTATGAGGAAATCAAATCGGACATTTATAATATCCATCAGACTGGGGAAGCGTATTTTCGGGATAATGAGTTTATTGGCTACTTACGCACAGATACTCACCGCCAGCCGGTTAACTTGGAAGAAGTGTCTCCCCATTTAATTGACGCTATACTAGCCACGGAAGACAATGAATTTTTTGAACATCCAGGTATCAATGTACGTGGCTTGGGCCGGGCTGTGATGGAAGAGCTAACCTCCCCCGGCCAGGGCACCGGAGGCAGTACGGTGACACAACAGCTGGTCAAAAACCAATTACTAACAGCTGAACGTACCTTTGACCGCAAGTTTAATGAGTTGCTGTTGGCCATGCGTGTAGAAAGAATGTTTTCCAAAGAGGATATCTTAGAAGCGTATATGAATGTGGTTTACCTGGGTTATAACGCCAACGGCACCAACATAGAGGGTGTCGGCGCCGCAGCAGAAGGGATTTTCGGTGTGGATGCGGGTGATCTTTCAATTGCCCAGTCTGCCTATATCGCCGGCATGATTCAAGCCCCGGGGCGGTATACACCCTTCAATCGCAATGGCAGTAAGAACGAGGACAACTTGGAGCGCGGTTTGACACGCATGAATTATGTCCTGCAGCGCATGTTGGAGACAGGCCGTATTACGCAGGAGGAATATGAACAAGCACTGGCCTTTGATATCGAGGCCAGCTTGGCTAAGCCGCAAAGCACCATGGTGGAAAATTACCCCTATTTAACATTTGCCATCGAGGAGGCGGCTATTGAAATTCTGCTCGATTTACGGTTAGAACAAGAAGGGTTGGAGCGGAGCGAGGTCGACAATTTGGAGCAGTACCGGGAGCAGGCTCGGCAAGATCTGTTCCGGGGTGGATATAAAATTTACACGACGATTGACAAAGAGCTGTATGAAGCGTTTAAGGATGTGGTGGCTGAGGCCCAATTTGGCCCGCGCAGCAGTAACGAAACTAAACTAGTGAAGGATCCGGAAACGGGTGAAGAAAAAGAATTGGGTCTCTTAGAACAAGTGGGGGGCACCCTCATTGACAACGAAACCGGGGCCATTTTAGCCATGATTGAAGGGCGTGACTATCATGAATCACAGGTGAATTTCAGCCGCGCCGGACGGCAGCCCGGGTCATCCATTAAACCTATCTTGGATTATGCCCCCGCCTTTGAGCTGGGTGTCCTCCAACCCGCTTCAGTCATTGACGATGTGCCCATGTTTGCTCGCGACGGCAGCCGGGGCTTGCATCTGTTCCAAAACTTTAACCGCCGTTTTCATGGACTGGTAACGGTCCGAAAAGCCCTGGAGCAATCCTATAACATTCCGGCCATCAAAGCGATGGAAATGGCCCGTAACCACAATAGCGAGGCAGTACTGGACTATTTGCACAAAATGAATTTGACCATGTTTGAAGAGCAAGATTTGCATGTTTTACCTAGTGCTATCGGAGGGGGGGGCTGGACCGTCAGCGTTGAAGCGCTGACCGCGGCTTTTGCCACCTTCGCCAATGAAGGAAAATACCTCCAACCTTACTTAATTGAACGTATTGAGACAATAGACGGAGAGACGGTCTATGACCATCAGCCAGAACCTGTTGAGGTCTTTTCTCCTCAGACCGCCTTTTTGATGAATGATATGCTGCGTGATGTTGTCCGTTCCGGGACAGCCAGTCGCATTGGACGCCGTTTGGGCTCTCTGGATGTGGCGGGCAAAACGGGGACAACCAGCGACACCTATGACTATTGGTTTGTGGGGTATACCCCGCAAATTTCTCTAGGGTTATGGCGGGGCTACGAGCGAAATGTGACGCTGGCTAACAAGTATAGTGAACGTCACCAGGATTTGTGGGCCCAGCTGATGCAAACGGTGAGAGACATCCGTCCTGAATTGGTGGATGCCCAAGCCCGCTTCCGCCAGCCGGAAGGGATTGTGCGGCGGACTGTGTGTTCCAAATCTGGGTTGTTACCCTCCACTTTGTGCCAGAAACAAGGGTGGCTGGTGACAGACTATTTTAATGCAAAATTCGTGCCAACCAAAACTGATGACCGGGTAGTGGAAGCACGGATCATCACCGTCAATGATAAACGCTACCTGGCCAAAGAGAGCACCCCTGATGACCTGGTGGAAAAAGGTATTTATGTCTTAACTGAAGAGATTCAGTATCCATCCGGTTGGACTCGAAGATATCCTATAGCTGATGAAGAGATACGGGCTCCAGCAGAAGAAGATCCCCGCCAGGAAAATGGCAAAGTACCCGCAGCGCCTGCCAATGTCCAGGCTAAGCGGAGCGAAGGGAGAATCACTGTTTCCTGGAGTACAGTAAATGAATCCGACTTGGCTGGCTACCGTGTGTATCGCGCCGGAGATGATGGTGAATTTAAACATATTGGCAGCGTCCTTTTACATGAGGAACCACAATATCATGACAGTGCCGGTGCAAGACGGGATTATGCCTATTATGTCACCGCTGTGGACATCGCCGGTCAGGAGTCAGAGCCTTCAGCCATCGCTGTAAGCAATGCCCAAGATCCCGATCAGTTCTTCCTGCCGGATGCCCCATCTCAACCGACTGGTCTCACAGGCCAAGGTGGGGAACTGTCTGTACAGCTTAGCTGGCGAGCTAATCCCGAGGATGAACAGGTAGAATATTACCAGGTGTACTATGCAACCAGTGCCCAAGGTTCGTTTAAACCTCTGGGCAGAACCGGCGATACTAACTATGCCCATACCTCATTGGGAGGGGCAGGTGACTACTGGTTCCAAGTCACTGCTGTGAACCGGGCAGGTGAATCACCGCCTTCTGAGGCCATCCGTGTCAAAGTAACCGGGCCGCCACAGGCAGAGCCTGAGCCTCCTACAGAACCTGAACCACCCGGAGATGAGCCCCCAGGAAATGGCGGCGGAGGGAACAAGCCTCCTGAAAAACCTGATCCTCCGGAAAAACCAGACCCTCCAAAAGAACCGGATAATAACGGAGATGACAACGGTGATCAAGACAATGAAGCCAGCAGACAAAGTGTATTCGGCTTCTTAAGCAGCCTTTTTGTCCACTAGCTAAAAAAAGGGATGGCTCAAAATAGCCATCCCTTTAACAATACGAGTTTTTGATCCGCTTATCCATATTAACAGTTATGCTTTGGATACGGCAGCCTGCCATTGTTTAAGCATATGGTTGACCAGTTCATAGGAGCGTTTGGCTGCCACCTTTGTAAACTCAGTAAAATTGACCTTCGCTTCCCGGTCGGCTTTATCTGACAACGAGCGGATAATAACAAACGGAATCTGGTTAAGGTGACACACTTGAGCGACAGCTGCCCCTTCCATTTCTACACAACTGCCGTTAAAAGTCTTGTACAACTCAGCCACCTGTTCGGGATCAGCAATAAACTGATCACCTGACAATACTTTACCTTTCACAACTTGAATAGTCTCATCTTCTGGACGGTAACTTTCGGCCAGTTTAATCAAATAAGGATCCGCTGCAAAAACAGATGTTTCGGCGAAGGGAATCTCACCCTTCTTAAACCCGACGGGAGAAGCATCAATATCATGCTGCTGGCATTCCGTTGAAATGACAATATCTCCAATGTTTAGCTCCGGGGCAACCCCGCCAGCCACACCGGTGAAGATAATGTACTTGACCTGATAATCATCAATCAAGATTTGGGTGCAGACACTGGCATTAACTTTTCCCACTCCGGATTGGCATAGCACAACGTCACTGCCGTACAATCTTCCCTGGTAAAAGGTGATCCCTGCCCGTACGTTTTTCTTCACATCAGTCATGGCCTCTAAAAAAAGTTCAATCTCTTCCGTCATGGCTCCCATTATGCCTATCAGTTTGCTCATGGCCTTTCCTCCAGCTCTCTCTTCACTTATTTTCTGTCCTATTTTTTTTGGTTGACTCTCTTTCCTCAATGCGATGAGGTAAGACAACCAGATGATGATCAATGTGCTCTTTATTCATATACTTCGTCAGAAGGCGCATGGCCACCGCTCCGATATCATACATGGGCTGAACCACACTGGTCAGACGGGGACGCACCATGGAAGTTAAGCGGGTGTTATCAAAACCGATGACTTCTACATCACCTGGAATTTTCAGGCCGTGGTCCTGGCAGGCATGAATGGCACCTATGGCCATTTCATCACTCATGGCGACAATCGCTGTTGCCGGCTCAGCCAGGCCGATCAACTCTTCAGCTGCCTTCAACCCGGAGTCATAACGATAATCACCGTAGCGGATCAAAGTCTCATCGACTGGCAGTCCTGCTTCTTCCAAGGCCTTACGGTAACCGGTCAGTCGTTCTTGTCCACTAAATTTATCTTCAACAGGACCGGAGATGAAACCGATACGCGTATGACCTTTGTCAAGCAAAAGCTTGACCGCATCGTAGGCAGCTTGTTCATAATCGATCACCACAGAGGGCATCTCTTCTTTTTCGTCTTTAGTAGAAGCCAACACAATAGGCACCGTAGAAGTGGTAAACAATTCAATATGCTCTTCGGTTATCTGATTGCCCATAAATAACAGGCCGTCAACCTGTTTCTCAAGCAGGGTGTTAATGAGATGAATTTCTTTCTGTGGACGCTGATCCGAATTGCACAAGATGATATTGTAATTATACATAGTGGCAATATCTTCGATCCCCCGGGCCAACTCAGCATAAAACAGGCTGGAAATATCGGGGATGATCACCCCAACCGTAGTGGTCCGTTTGCTGGCCAGCCCCCTGGCCACTGCATTGGGACGGTAACCCAAACGTTTTATGGTTTCCAATACTTTCTTGCGTGTGACTGGTTTGACGTTCGGGTTGCCGTTAACGACACGGGAAACAGTAGCCATGGATACCCCTGCTTCTCGGGCTACATCATA
This sequence comes from Caldalkalibacillus uzonensis, assembly GCF_030814135.1. Lineage (NCBI taxonomy): Bacteria > Bacillati > Bacillota > Bacilli > Caryophanales > Bacillaceae > Caldalkalibacillus > Caldalkalibacillus uzonensis. The sequence continues at coordinate 134,335 of NZ_JAUSUQ010000009.1, forward strand.
AATGGTTACGTTTTTCACCTATATTCCCTCCTTCAATGACCATGTTTATCACATCCATATCTATGTGTGGCCGGTTAGTCTGGAAGCAAAATAACAATATTTACCTTAAAACCTTTTAATGGTTTTCATATATTTTCAAAAGTATAATGTTATCATACGACAATTTATAACGTGATGCAATTGCCAGTGATCATTTGTCACTGAATCTCAAATAAGACGAATACCGGCACCTCCTTTAATCCCAAACACAAAAAGTTGGCGAATTACTCCTCGCCAACTTTTTTCACCTGGTTAATAGCATATTTTTGTTGATAAAGCTTAGAACCGACCCATTGAGCCAACACAGCAACGGCAATAAGCAAGGGAATCAACCAATTGGAAACCCCTAACCAGAGGCGTAAAGCAATGATGATGGGGACCGAGGCATGAACAGCCACCATCCAAGTCAGCGAAAACTTACGGACTGAAGCACGCCACACGCCAAGGGGGATGTTGATGAGAAAGGTAAAAGCAGTCAGTGCAAATGCGATTAAAATGTCATCCATGTTCTCACCTTAGTTACAGAAGTTTTTATGCTTTTACCTTACTCTTTTTTGGATGTAAAGTCAAATCTGTCAGACCCTCGCTTTAGCCTTCAACAAGCCGGAGGCTTGCAGTTCAGATAAAAAGTCATTAAATTGTCCCAAATCCATTTGCTGGTTCGCATCAGACAGAGCCACCGCAGGGTCGGGATGCACCTCTACCATGACCCCATCAGCACCAGCGGCTAAAGCCGCTTTTGCCGTAGGCAGCAACAAATCCAGACGGCCAGTAGCATGAGTGACATCGGCCAGAACCGGCAAATGTGTTTCCTGTTTTAAAATGGGAATGGCCGAGATATCCAGGGTGTTGCGTGTGGCCTTTTCATAGGTACGGATGCCCCGCTCACACAACATAACCTGCTTATTCCCCTTGGAAACAATGTATTCCGCAGCAAACATAAATTCCTGGATCGTGGCCGACATTCCCCTTTTTAGTAGTACTGGATGATTGACCGAACCAGCCGCTTTCAACAGCTCAAAGTTTTGCATGTTACGGGCCCCGATTTGAATTACGTCAATGTATTCTATGGCCAGTTCGATATCATGAGGAGACACAATTTCACTGATAACCGCCAAGTCAAATTCATCAGCGATTTGTCTCAAAATTTTCAAACCTTCAATCCCCAAGCCCTGGAAGTCATAGGGAGACGTTCTGGGTTTAAATGCCCCGCCTCTTAACAGTTTCAGTCCTTGACGTTTATGGTTAAGGGCAACCGCTTTAACCTGCTCATAACTTTCAACTGAACACGGACCGGCAATAAGAACAGGTTCACTGCCCCCAATTTTTACCCCCTTGATATCCACGACTGTATCTTCTTTTTGCTTTTTACGGCTGACCAAGAGTGCCTTGCGGTTGTCATCTTCCTGCAACTCCAAGGACGCTTTGAAAATCTCTTTAAAAATATGCTGTATCGTGGAGGTCTCAAACGGTCCCTGGTTCTTCTCAGCCAAGATGTCCAACATTTTTCGTTCACGCACCGGGTCAAAACGGTTAATGCCTGACTTCAGCTTAACCTTACCGATTTCCTGGGCAATACGCCCCCGTTCGCTTAAGAGCTCCAAGATTTGCAAGTTGATCTCGTCTAAGCGTTTTCTTAACTGTTCTAACTGATCTAGGCCTTTCTCACTCATGCTTTCTCCACCCCTATACAAATATTTAATGGTTAATTTAACACGATTGTCTGCAAATTGCAATAGGATTTTTTAATAATTTAACGCATAAAATTGTAAAAGTAGATTAATAGATTATTAAATGAAAAACCGATGCTTAAGTTGTCTCATTAGAGACCAGAGCTCAAGGCACCGGTTTCAACAGTATTGGACTAGTTTTTCTTTTTCAAGGAAAGGGAAGTCAAAAACAATCATTACTTATCCGTTTCTCTTTCCACGCGTTGCTCTACATTCTTTTTCACTTCTTCTACTTCCTTCCTCACTTCATCCACTTTGGCATTAACCTGCTCCAAGATTTGATTGGCCTGTTCCTTGGCTTTGTCCGTTGCAGCTGCTGCCTCATCCTTAACGTAATCAACCACTTGGTGAACGTTCTGTGCACGGTCGGCTGCAGCCTGCTGGGCTTGCTCTTTGAACGTTTGTATCTCATGCTTCATTTGGCTGGCTACATCTTTCATTTTTTCAGCAAACGTTTCAGCATAGTCACTCACTTGCCGGGCCAACTCCAGTGTTTTCTTGGATGCTGTTTGATAGCCGTCCGATAAGTCCTCCCTTAATTCACGGCCAGATTTAGGCGCCAGGAGCAAAGCTACGGAGGCACCTATAATCCCTCCAACGATAGCCCCAATGACAAAATCTTTGCCATTCATATTATTTTGATCTGCCATACTTTATTCCTCCTTCTGAATTGTGATCATGTTCTTTTTGAGTGCGGTAAGCTTGCCATTTATGCCAAAGCTCCATGGATAAGCTGACAACCTTCATAATCTCATCCAATTTGCTTTGGTTCTTCACAGTAGTGTGCTGGACACTGCGGGTAACACTGTCCATAATGGTGGCCGAGATTTGTCTTAAGGAACTGGTTACCTGCCTGGTGGCTTGGCCAATCTCTTCCGCTGACTTAAACAGCTGATCCAGTGATTGTGATTTGTTGTAAATATCTTCTGTCAGCCGGTTAGTCTGGCGGATTAAATCAGTCGTTTCCCTGCTCAGTTCATCCACACGGCTTTGCATACTGGTCATATTGTCATTTAATTGTTGAAGTGACCGCTGAACGGTAACCAAGGTTTTGACAAAATAAATCACTAAGACAACAAAAGCAACAGAGATGAGTGCCACGCTAATTTCAATGATGCCCATTGTTTTTCTCCCTCCTCAAACTCCTGTCTACAAATCCCACACAATCTTAGTTTTAACACTAGGACAAGCGGTACTGCTTATGTATTCGCCGTTGTAAGTGGAATACCCTGTTCACAAAAACATAAACTTATTTTTTCTCCATTTTCGCCACCCATAAACCATGAGCATGGCCAAAGTGGCGCCTAGCACATCGTTGACAACATCAAGCGGATCGGGATGCCTACCAGGAACAAATGCTTGATGGATTTCATCACTGACTCCATAGCAAAACGAGAGCAGTACCGCCCAGCCTTTTCGTTTCCATTCGTTCAAGGCATAGCCTTGTAAAGCAAACCAATAGGCCAAGCCTAAAATGAAATAGGCCACAAAATGTCCCCAATCCAGACGGTCAAACATGGGGAACATAGATTGAATTTCCTCCCCTGTACGGGAAGATAAATAGAAAATAAGGCCCATCCAGGCTATCGCTGGAATCCAGCGCCAATGCTTGACGATCTGCCAGCTGTTCACCAACTCTCCCTCCCTTTTTTCCTGCCGGTTGACCTAGCGGCTGTTCACTTACTCATCCATTTGCTAAACTAGTAATTAAACAGACACTCTTTAATTTACACAGACACTCTTTAATTTACAAAATGAGGTGAGGAAATGAAAGACCCACGCATCGAAACTCTGGCCAAAAATCTGATTCATTACTCAGTCCGCCTGCAAAAGGGAGAAAAAATCCTGATTGAAAACATCGGAGTGGAGCCATATTTGCTACACGCCCTGATTAAAGAGGTTTATACCGTAGGAGGCTATCCCTTTGTCACGCTCAAGGAACCCAGTGTAAACCGGGCCCTTCTCATGGGTGCAGAGCCGGAACAACTGGATTTGATGGCCAAATGGGAAGCGGATCGCATGAGAGAGATGGATGCTTACATTGGGATCCGTTCCGGTGATAATATTAGTGAACTGGCCGATGTACCTGCTGAAAAAATGCAAGCCTATGCCAAACATGTAGCCCATCCTGTACATAGCAAGATTCGGGTGCCGCACACCAAATGGGTGATTTTGCGCTGGCCCCGCCCCGCCATGGCGCAATTGGCCAACATGAGCACTGAGGCGTTCGAAGACTTTTATTTCCAAGTATGCAACCTGGATTATGCCAAAATGTCCAAAGCGATGGATGCCCTGGTGGAGCTGATGAACCGCACAGACCAGGTGCGCATCACAGGCCCCGGTACAGATTTAACCTTCTCCATCAAGGATATCCCGGCCATTAAATGCGCCGGGGAGTTTAATATTCCTGACGGGGAGGTGTTTACCGCTCCCGTTCGTGACTCTGTGAACGGTACGCTGCGCTTTAACACCCCTTCTCCTTATCAAGGCTTTGTGTTTGAAAATGTGGAGTTGGAATTTAAAGACGGCAAAATTATTAAAGCCACTGCTAACGATACCGACAGGCTGAACCAAATTTTAGATACGGATGAAGGAGCCCGCTATATCGGCGAGTTTGCCATCGGCGTCAACCCGTATATTCTGCATCCTATGAAAGATATTTTATTTGATGAAAAAATTTGCGGCAGCTTCCATTTTACTCCCGGTCAATGCTACAATGAAGCTTCTAATGGCAACCACTCTTCCGTGCACTGGGACATGGTGTGTATCCAGCGGGAAGATTACGGCGGCGGAGAAATGTATTTTGACGGGGTGCTGGTCCGCAAAGACGGACGGTTTGTACTTGACGAACTGCAGGACCTTAATCCGGAAGCGCTGAAATAACGGCAATGAGGCTCCTGTTTGTGTTAGGGTGACCTTCACGACAGGAGCCGTCCACCATCCATTGTTATAAAATTTTTAATATAAAAAGGAGTTGTTGAATATGACAGCGAAACGACCCGTTGGCTTGGGACACGGTATATATTTGATTGACGGCTATGACCTGGGTTTTTCCGGCCGCACTGGCACATATGTGTTCGCTGAGGAAGCGTTAACCATCATTGAAACAGGCCCGAGCCCATCCGTTCAGCATATTTTAGAGGGGCTGAATGCCCTTGGACTGGATCCGGCGAACATTAAATTTATCATTGTCACCCACATTCACCTGGATCATGCAGGGGGCGCCGGTCTGTTGCTGGAAAAGTGCCCCCACGCGCAAGTGGTGGTTCACCCGCGGGGCGCCCGCCATCTCGTTGATCCATCCCGGTTGATTGCCGGGGCAAAGGCGATTTATCAAGATCAGTTTGACCGTCTGTTTGACCCTATTGTCCCCGTACCGGAAGACCGCCTGCTTGTCAAAAATGACGGTGATACACTTGTAATCGGCTCCAAGCGGACACTACAGTTCCTGGATACTCCAGGCCATGCCAGACATCATTTTAGTATTTACGATCCTGTCAGCAACGGCATCTTTTCCGGAGACACGTTTGGCATCCGCTATCCTCAAATGGAGGAAGCCGGGGGACAGTTGTACTTGCCTTCCACCTCTCCCAATCATTTTGATCCGGCGGCCATGCGCCACTCTATTGAACGCATGTGCAGCTTAGGCATTGAACGGATTTATTTTGGCCATTTTGGCATGACCACCGCTGTCGATGAAGCCCGCCAGCAAGTCTTGCATTGGCTGGATGTATTCGTGGAGGAAGGAAAAAAGGCCTATACCAATGGACAGGAACCCCAGGCCCTGGCGCAAATTTTGCTTGAACAGCTCCTCGACCATTATAAAACGATTGACATTCGCCAGCACACCGAGCTGTATGAAATTTTAAAACTGGATATGATGGTCTGTTCCCTGGGAATTTTTGATTATCTGTCCAAGCAGCATCAGGATTAGAGATGTATGGGGACTCAAGTTCAGGTGAAACCAACCTTGTTAAAGTGCAGTAAAACTCCCATGATTAATACTAATCATGGGAGATTATTTTGGGGCTGATATGAATGCCTTCCCCGTCCCGCCATTCAGCATAAAATACCCCTTTTTCATCATCAAAGCCATGGGTGCGGAGCTGATTTTTCAACCATAGTTGATCAAATCCTCGCTGCTGTAAGTTATCCCATAATACTTCTCCATCAATAATCAGGGTGATCGGGAGATTTACCGGGCTTTGGGGAAGATTAAGATCTAATTTATTCGGTTTTTGATACATGGACTTTCGCAAGACACTAATGGTGCCATTGGGTTCAAGTATTCCGTATTTAACCTCACGTACCGAAAAAACATCGCTTTGCCGTAACAGGCTTAACAATTGATTCACATCCAATTTATTCTTTAGTAACACGTTTCGGTCAATAATTCCGTCCCGAATCACAATGTCGGGGTTACCGATCCAAAAGGCACGCGTTGATTTCTTTCTTTGAGTTAAACGTTCTACCCCCCACAAACAAGACGTCCACAGGCCAGCAGCAAACAAAAAATGCACCAGCTTGATTTTGTCTTCATAAATTGAATTTCCTAACAACTCCCCAAGCACTAACGCAAAAATAAAATGAAATGGAGTTAATTGATTTATCGATGTTTTTCCCAATAACTTAGTCATCAAAAACAAGGTAAAAAAGCCAACGAGAATTTTTACCGCCATTAAACTCATATCTATCTCTTCCAACGTATACTTCCTCCAAGCTAAAATTCTAATAATAAGTATGGGCAAACGCCTATATCGGTATACGAAACTTTAAAAATAAGCAACTAAAAACCCTGTACACCCAAGTGGACGCACAGAGCTCTACTTTGCCGCGGATCTATTCCTTTTTAAACAGAGTTAGTGTGATCGTTGTTTTCCTGGCCGGTGATGACGGTGTGGCCATGGCCATTAGTTTGGCTATCAACTCTCTTCTCCTGTCCTTCCCCCTGTTTCTTGATCTTGTCAGTAAAAATCCCCAACGCACCGGCCAGTTTTTTACGAAAGACCAAGGGGATGACAATCAAGACTCCGAAGAGCAGCACCAGCTTAATCAATTGCCAGGGATCCCGTTCTACAAGGATATGGCCAACAAATGTATAACCGTAAGTGCCCGGGATGACACCGATCAACGTGGCATAGAAAAATGAGCGGAAATGCACTTTGGAGATGCCAGCCAAGTAACTGATCAGATCAAAATTAATAAACGGTATGAGGCGCAGCACCAATACATAAACAAACCCCTTTTGTTCAAGCTGGGACTGCAGCTTGCCAAACTTGCCTGTCCAATCTTTTTGGACAATTTCTTTCCCTAATTTCCTGGCTACTCCAAAAGCAACCACGGCACTGATCATTAAACCTGTCAGAGAATACAAGGTGCCTAATACGGGGCCAAACGCCAGTCCTGCCGTAATAGTCAAGATAGATGAAGGGAACAACAGCAAGGGGCGGACGGTAAAGAGCAGGATAAATACGACAGGAGCAAACCAACCAAAAGAGATAATCCATTCTCGGATCGAGAGAGGTGTCCAATTTAAATAACGATGGTTAATCCATATCAAAAATAAAATTAAGATAAGCATGAAGGCCGCTTTCAGCACACTTTTCTTGATAACAATGGACCACATGGACAGACTCCTTCGCCTACATTACCTACCACTGTCATTATATCTTTTACTGGCCAGGGAGGAAAGACTTTAGCACATGTTTAAAGCCACTGACCGTGATGGCCAGTGGCTCCTGTATCCTTTGCCTTTCAGTGTTAAGCCTGACCTACCAATACCCCCAGCAGCTGCAGCCAACAATAACCAGCAAGATAAACAACACGACAATTAAAGTGAATCCTCCATGGAAAGGATAAGCTGCTGCTTTACCGCTCATGATCTCATGTCCCTCCTTTTAGCTATCACCCTTTATGGGTGGTGGTCACTACTACAATATGCAGGTTGGTCACCCTAGGTAAGAGGGACAAAAGTGGAGTTTTTGGTCACCAGGCTAAGATAGGCTCCTCTCTAAGGCATGCTGCACTTTTTGAATGTCGCCGGCGCCCATAAACAGCAATACCGCATTGGAGTAACGATGGAGCTGGTCCACTGTCTCCTCACTGATTAAGCGTGAAGCAGGCAGTTTCCGCATTAAATCTTCAATGGTCAGGTTGCCTTGCTTCTCTCGGGCTGAAGCAAAAATATCACACAAATAGACCTCGTCCGCTGCCGACAGCGCCTGAGCAAACTCATTCAAGAACGTTTCCGTACGAGTAAACGTGTGAGGTTGAAAAATCGAGACCAGCTTACGGTCGGGATACTTGGTGCGGGCCGCTTCAATTGTGGCCTTGATCTCGGCTGGATGGTGAGCGTAGTCGTCGATCAAAATGTTGCCCTTTTTCCACACTTTCTCTGAAAAGCGGCGCTTCACTCCGCCAAAGGTGGTGAGATGGTGCTTCACTTCGGACATGGGCAACTCTTCAACCAAACAAACGCCAATCACAGCCAACGCATTAAGCACATTGTGGCGGCCGTACAGAGGGATATGAAACTCCCCTAACCTTTTCCCCTGATACGTTGCTGAAAAGGTCATGCCCTGTTCATTGGCACTTAAAATTTCACCCTGCAATTCGTTGTGCTGTTCCAGACCGTAGGTCAACTTATGTACACGAGGTTTGAGACGCTGTACATTGGGATCATCTCCGCAGGCGACGATCATTTTTTTGGTCTGGTTGGCCAAACTTTGAAAGGCATCGACAACATCATCCACATGGCGGAAATAGTCAGGGTGGTCAAAGTCAATATTGGTCACAATCTGATAATCCGGTTGGTAAGCCAGAAAATGGCGGCGATATTCACAAGCCTCATAAACAAAATATTGGCTGTTTTTTTCTCCCTTACCCGTTCCGTCTCCAATCAAAAAAGAGGTGGGGCAGATGGCGCTCAGCACATGGGCCAGCAAGCCGGTTGTGGACGTTTTGCCGTGGGAACCGGTCACAGCCACATTGGTGTAATGCTGAGCCAGCTTGCCCAAATAATGATGATAACGGTAAACAGGAATCCCCATCTCATGGGCTTGTTTAATTTCTTCATGTTCCTCTTTAAAAGCGTTCCCCGCAATCACCGTCATGCCTGCCTGGATATTGTCCTTAGAAAAGGGATAAATGGGAATCCCTTTTTCTTCAAGGGGTTGTTGGGTGAAGTAAAAGGTGGCTACATCCGAGCCTTGAACCTGATGACCCAAGTCATGCAAAATTTGTGCCAGTGCACTCATCCCCGATCCTTTGATGCCAATAAAATGATATGTTGTCATTATTGCCTACCTCCATCCCCAATTACGCCTATCCAATGGTTTGCAGCAGTTTTTCTGCCTGTTTACGGTCGACCCTCAAAAATTCCCATTTGTTTTGTGGGTCCAACAATCTCTTAAGCACCCGTTTAGCCTGCGCTTCTTTTCCCAGTTCAACTAACAATTTTGCATAGTAATACGCTTCCTCGCCAATCAGGTCGGCATCGTGTGCATGGGCCAGCTCAAACGCCTTTTCTGACTCCCCTTGCTGCCCCTGATGATACAGCCATTCTCCTTTAAGCGTGTAAAACAGGGCTAAAAGTTTAGAGGACAAGTGATTTCCCGTGTTCATCTGTTCTTCTATCTCATTCATCCACTGCATTGCTTCCCGCTTCTTACCCAGTTGCATATTGACAGCCATCAGAGCCATCCGGGTTAAAGGCTCCATTGTTTTTTTCTGCGTTTTAATTCCCCGCTCCAAAGCTCTTTCGAAGGCTGCCTTCGCTTTATGCCAGTCCCGTTGATAGTAATAGGCCAAGCCTTGGGCATAATCCCCGTATCCTTCATTCCGTTTTAAACGGGCAATATGTTGGTAACTTAGGCTGACGCCCTCAAGATCTCCCTGTTTTAACATATGCCCAGCCCGGAAAGAATGATAAAAAACAAGCACTGGCTTATACCACAAAAAAATAAGGACAAAATAAATAATGGCATACAACCACAGCGAGGCCCCTGAAAACAGGGTAAAAAGGACGACAGCTACAAACAGTGCTATTAGGCTGAGGGCCAAAATAAAGAGCACAGTCCCTTTCAATCTCAACACCCTATCTCATTCATCGTCAAAAAGATATTATACCACAACCCTTAATCATGGGGAACATGCAATCTTGACTTGCGTTTTTATAAAATTATGGTATAATGAAGAAAGTTTGATTAAAAGTTGAATGACTGCAACCTGTTCGGCCTCTTAGTAAGTCGAAGCAAGTGAAAGTATTCAGTTTTTAATCAACACATCAACAAAATTTTAGTAAGGAGGCCGAAACATGGTCGGTAAAGTAAAATGGTTCAACGCTGAAAAAGGTTTTGGATTTATCGAGAGACCCGATGGGGACGATGTATTTGTACACTACACAGCCATTCAGAGTGAAGGTTACAAAACCCTTGAGGAAGGCGAAAGCGTACAATTCGATATTGTGGAAGGCAATCGCGGACCTCAAGCTGCCAATGTCGTTCGCTTATAATCAGCAAATATGACGTTGATAAGAGCATTGTTCCGTTATGACGGATCATGCTCTTTTTTAATGAACATGATAATATCAAAGAAAAAAGAAACGGATATAAGGAGTTTGAACAAGTATGGTACATTTTCAAGACTTGAATATTTCAGAACCCGTTAAACAAGCCTTAGCGAAAATGGGGTTCGAAGAAGCGACACCCATCCAGGCCGAGGCGATCCCCCTGGCTTTAGAAGGACAAGATCTGATTGGCCAGGCCCAGACAGGTACGGGGAAAACGGCGGCTTTTGGCATCCCCATGATTGAAAGTATACAGGTGCACGCCAACCACACACAAGGGCTGGTCGTAACACCCACGCGAGAACTCGCTATTCAAGTGGCCGAGGAACTGAACCGGATTGGTGAGTTTAAAAAAGTGAGGGCACTCCCTGTCTATGGCGGGCAAGACATCAATCGCCAAATCAAAGCCTTAAAACAATTCCCTCATATTATTGTCGGAACACCTGGGCGCCTGCTGGACCACTTGCGACGCAAAACCTTGCGCCTGAACCATATTGCCCACGTGATCTTGGATGAAGCAGACGAGATGCTGAATATGGGCTTTATTGATGACATCACCGCCATTTTGGAGCAATGCCCCCAGGAAAAACAAACACTGCTGTTCTCAGCCACCATGCCAGAGCCCATTAAAACGTTGGCCCTCCGTTTTATGCGCCAGCCTGCAGAAGTAAAAATAAGGGCCAAGGAAGTCACTGTGCCTTTAATTGATCAATATTATCTTGAGGTGCAGGAAAAACAAAAATTTGACGTGCTCTGCCGCCTCCTTGACCTGGAGTCCCCTGAACTGGCCATTGTATTCGGCCGTACGAAACGGCGGGTGGATGAACTGTCTGAGGCACTCAAACGACGGGGTTATCTGGCCGAGGGCATACACGGAGATCTAAGCCAAAACAGACGGGATCAGGTGATTAACCAATTCCGTTCCGGGACCATCGACATTTTGGTGGCTACTGATGTAGCTGCCCGCGGTCTGGACATACAAGGTGTCACTCATGTCTATAACTTTGATATTCCACAGGATCCCGAGAACTACGTACACCGGATTGGCCGCACTGGACGGGCCGGACAAGCCGGACAAGCGGTCACCTTTGTGGTCCCCCGGGAAATAGACCATCTAAAAACCATCGAGCGGCTGACGAAGCGCAAACTGGAGAAACGACGGATTCCCACGATCAATGAGGTATTAAAAGGGCGGCAGCAAACCGCCATGGAGACGCTGTTAAGAGTAGCAGAGGAAGGGGACATTCAAGCTTTCCAACGTATGGCCCAAGAGTTGCTTGAGGAACAAGACTCCGTCACATTGGTGGCTGCTGCCTTGAAATTGTTAACCAAGGAACCGGATCAAACCCCAGTCCGGCTCACAGCAGAGGAGCCCCTGCAAGTAAAGAAAAAGAAGCAGGTACATGGAAGAAAAAAACGCCCGAACCGGCCAAGATATCCAAAAACGGACAAAATGAGACATAAACACCGCCCCTAATCATACAAGAACCAATGTGTTTAAAGTGTGACTTGACTTTTCCCCTGCTTTCCGGAATGGCGACCGAACCGTGGAATCCACCATTTTAACAGAGGGGCCAACACCAGCAGAATAAAAAAGACACGAAACAAATGATAGCCGGTTACCAGTGTCAGGTCAGCGCCAACCTCTTTGGCGGTAATTCCCATCTCCGCAATACCGCCCGGGGCCATACTTAAATAGGCAGAAAGAATAGAGACGTCATACACCTGGCTCATCACGAAGGCCATGAGCAAGGTAAAAACAAGTAACAACAAGCTGGATAATAACGTATATAACCCTAGCTTTCGGCGCTCCAATATTTTTCCTGGTTGAATCTGCAAGCCCAAATGGGTACCAATAAATAATTGAGAGAGAATAAAGATAGGGGCAGGCAGCTCGGGCGCAGGTACACCCAGTAGGATGACAATGATTGTGGCTATACTGGGGCCAATGAGATACGCAGTGGGCAGACTCAATTTCACAGCAGCAGCTACCCCTGCTATAACGGCCAACAGAAAGAGCAGATAATGAAAGACAGGGGCAGCCTGTGCCCGCTGTTCTCCAAAACGGAAATCCGAAGTGCTTAAGAGCACTTCGCCCCCATACTGGGACCACACCCAGATTATGCCCGGAACAAGAAAAATCACGACCAATATACGTATCATTTGCATCATGGTCACCACAATGGGGTTAATCTGCTCCAGCTCCTCTCCCAAGACCACCATTTGGGCCAAACCTCCGGGGATGCTGCCAATGAGCAAGCTGGGCCAATCCTCACCCGTTAGACGGAACAATCCCAAAGAAAGAAGCACACTGAACAAAATGAGCAACACAGTACTTATAAACATGGCCGGCAGATGGACAAGCAATTGACGAACCATATCCAGCGTAAAATAAGAGCCGAGAGCATAACCCAGTATGACCAGTCCTGTTTGGCGCAGTCCACTGGGCCAATACAATGGGGAGAAAACAAAAAAACGATATATAATTATCACTGTCAGCGGTCCCAGCAACCAGGGCAAGGGAAAGCCGACCAAGTAAAAAAGAAAAGCCCCTCCTAGGGATAGCACCAGAGTTTTGATAAAAGGGAACATCTGCCTGCAACCTTCTTTCATTACGAACCTGTGTAAATACTATACTTGCAGTGTGTATGTCTTTTTCTATTCTGGAACGGATTAGTCCAGATACTCGAGCTTAGACACTGTCTGTTCAATATGCCTTTGTTGACTCCTGTTTAAATCAAACAAGTCCATGATTTCCTTTTCAATCTCCTCATACCATTCTTTTCTTTGCCGTGGCTCATCTGCAGCCATTAACTGGTTTACCAGCTCCACGATCCTTCCCTGCCGAGCCCAAGATACCTGAGGAATGGGGATTGCCTCCAAATAATGGCGCAACACTTTAACCGAACTAAAGCTTAATTGATAAAAAAACTGGATGGTTTTAGAATTAAGCACAGCCAGTAGATATTTAATGTCAACTTCTTGTGTCTCTGGGACAAGGATATTGGCACTGTTCAGCGTCAGTCGCTGCCGGTTGTCATAAGCAAAGACAAGTGTCCGATTGATAAAACGATAAATTAATTTTTCCGGGGCCCGATAGTAGTGGAGCGGTGCCACTTGCTGAAATCGTTCCGGTTGGAAGCGAATGTAGGCACTGATCCGCTCAACCCGGTACTTAAAGATATCACTTCCTTTGACAATCGGCTCCGTTTCCGCTTCCTGATCAGCCACAAGAAATTTTTTATTGTTCCCCGTGACAATACCCAAGGCAAAGGCCGCTTTTCCCTTTAAAGGGGAGACTGCGGGATGCGTACGGAGATGGTGAAGCAAGCGGTGATCTTCCTCTGTACTGCAAACATTGAAGACGTAGTCCAGATTGTCCTTAAAGCGTTGTTGAGGGATATGGTGCATCTTTCCCTGACGCCTGACAGAGAGACAATGCCCTGCCTCTTCAGAGGCTTTCCGCTGAGCCTTAAGGGTGATCACTGGGCTGTACACCCGGGAAAAGGCGTTCCCCAAAAGCTGGATGTCAATCAGGTGAGTGTGGTCCAATACATACTCCCTGATGGAACGATGGCCGCTTACATACAACATCGCTTCCGGCAACACAAAGTTTAAAATCCCACCTGGCTGTAACCGAGACACCGCCCGCTCAACAAATAAACTGAATGAATCCACCAAAAAGCGTGCCGACACAAACCGGGCTTTAAGCTCCTTCTTTTCTATGCTGTCAAAAGTGGAGCCCCAAGGCGGGTTGCCCACTATGAGATGAAAAAGGTCGGGGCGGTTCCTGTACAAGCCATACTCATCCCTCAAAAAGTTACCAACTCTAATCTCGAGGGATGGCTCTTCGTCCGGTAAGCTATCAGCAGTCAAGGCTAAATTAATTTTAGCCAACTGAACAGCCACAGGATCAATGTCCATGCCAAACAAACAAGCCTGTAACAGATGCTTTTCTGCATTCGCAGGAGAGAACCCTAATGAACACAAGCGAGGTTTTAAGTGCTGAAACAGCTTTAACAAAAAATTCCCCGACCCACAGCAAGGGTCCATGATTTTTAGATGCTCTGTGATGTTCAGCTGCTCCAAACTATTTTCGACCATCTCCTCGACTAACGATGAAGGGGTATAGTATTGTCCATAGTGTTTGCGTTGCCCCAAATGACTCAAGGACAGATAGACCAGGCCCAGGAAATCTTCCCCTTCTACATAGGGGATAGCCAAGTGTTGCAGACGATGCAAGAGATCTTTTTCATCGCTAGACAAATCATCCTTATCCCTGTGGATCAGACCGGCCAATAGCTTTGTCAACCGGCCAGGCTGAATCAGCCCGTCCAACCATGCTTGTGACAATGAAGCTCCTGTCTCTGTAGGAATCATCTCCAGTTCTTTTTCATGCCAACCACATGATATATGCTTGTTCCTCCATAATTGCAGGGCACATTCACATAAAATCAAGCGGATGTACCTGTTGGCTTGTTGAGGGGTTGCTGTTCTCAAAAAAGGGCCTGCCACATGCAAAATGTCTTCTGTAAGCTGTACATAAGGCTTAAAGCTGACATATTCTACCGGGATAAACCTTCCCTGCACCCCCCTCTTGTTTCGTCTCTTCTGCAAGCGATCCAGTTCTCCACGTTGAATCAACCTGGCGATGCGACCTATCTCATCCTTATCCACCATGTGCTGTCCATTTTGTGATACCACATTCCGGATCAAGCCTGCTTTAAACCAGTTTTTGACTGTTGCAGAGGAGACAGCTAACTGATCGGCCGCCTGTTGAAGTGTGAGATACTTATCCATTGCCTAACCTCTCCTAGTGAACCAAAAACGCATTGATCGCCGCTTGTTTCTCCTGATACACTTGGTCAGCCAACTGGATCAAGTCATCGATCTTGCCGACGTCATCAATGGGCATTTCTTTCCCTAATTCCCGGTTCAGGCGTAACATACGCTTGCCTAACAGCATTTGACATTGATAGGTAATCGACTCTGACGTGACATGCAAGGCCAGGTCAATCAACTTGGGGGTGATGATAAATGGCCTCCACTTAAGCTGGATCCATTGGCTTAGGCCCCAGCCAGGTTCTCCGCCAGGGTCAAACGTAATCTTCTGCTTTCCAGTACCCAGGGATAGAATCTTCACTTCTTCTATTTTTTTGCCAAAACCGTTCATTGCTTCAGTCAAGGCGACAAAGGAAGGATTGTTGGCCCACAATCCCCCGTCCGCCATGAGCAGATCATGATTTACTTTATAGGGCGGAAAATAAAATGGAGCGGCACAGGAGGATAAAACCGCTTCCCACAGTTTAATTTTACCACTTTCACAGGGATTGGTGTGGGATTTAAACAGATGCACATCTCCCACCCGCAGATTGACGGAGGGAATGACCAGCGACGTGGAAACCTCAGCCAGTTGTCTTTGGCCAAACACTTCCTGCAGCACCTTTTTCAGCATGTGATGGTCATAAAAACTTTTCAATATGCCCAGCGAGCGCTGCTTAAACACTTTCGGTCCCCAAGAGCGGTACAAATCTAAAATAGTATCCATCTTTTGCTCGGCCGCCACTGCTGCGGCTATAATCGCCCCGGTACTGGTCCCGACAATCAAGTCAAAATACTGGTAAATTGCCCGCCCGTATTCCTCTTCCAAACGACTGAGAATCTGGGCCGGGAAAATCCCGCGAATGCCGCCGCCGTCGATGCATAATATGTTCATGGTCAGCCTCCCGTTAGACAATCGCTTTTAACAAGAGTTTGCGTAGTATGGGCAGCAAATGATCATTTAATTCACTGACATGGGGAACGACGATGCTGTGACGTCCATAAATGTTGTGAAAAGTTTGCCGGGCTTTCTCGGGGACCTGTTCACCCGCCAAAAAGATACCGATCACTTCAATCCCTTTTCTCCTCGCTTCCAAAACCGCCTGATAGGTATCAACAATACCCTCTGTCTCATAATGTTTGGCCGCCGGCTCCCCATCGCTAAACACAAGCAAAAAACGCTGGGCTTCGGTCCGCTCTAGCAGATAGGCCGACATCAGGCGGATGGCGTAACCGTCCCGGTTGTCCTGCTCAGGCTCCAGATGCATGATGGCAGGACCACTGGCCGGAGATAAAGAACGGGAGTAATCAATCACAGGCCGAAAGTAATTGGGGTAAGCCCCATTGTCCCGCTCACTGGCCTCTTCCCAAAAACCGGTGACCATATGGGGAATGGAAAGGCCGCGCAAACTTTCATGGAACAACGTAATGCCCCGCTTCGTTTCAGACATTTTGTCGTACATGGAAGCTGAACAATCAACGAGCAGCATAAAAGCAGCATCAATCTGCGGAGACGGATTTTTTTGCTTATAAAACAGGCGGGGAGAATCTTCTGTCAACAGCCGGGTCAGCTTCCTTGTCAGACGGCCAAAAGGCAAGAACTCTCTGGCAGCGGTTTGCTTGTGCTCCAGTGTGAGTTGAATCGTTCTCATCAACTTGCGCTTAAAGGGACTGATGTGGCGGACCAGCTCCTGATAAGCGGTCCTTTCCTGTTCTCCAACTGGTTTCGGGGATAAAAAAACTGGTTTGACATTGCGATTAATTTTCCCGACATGCTCCCTCTGTTCCCAAGCCAAGGCCTCCAACCGTCTGGTCACAGCTTGGGGATCGTCGTAATCATCACGGCTGGAGCGCTGGGCCGGTCCTTGCACCATGCCCACAGCCTGGTCCCCGCTATCGGACTGGCGCAAAACCCCGCCCAACGCAGTGGAACGGGCGCCTTCCTCCAGCTCAAACCGCAAGAAATGATCGGTTTGATCGGCCGTATCCTGATGCCACATGGGCATCTTTTCGTCCTTACGTTCTTCCTCTTCCACTTCCAGCTCCCTCTCTTGGTCATACGCATTCAGGAGAGAGGCCCGGCTTAGGGAATCGATGGCCAACTCCGGCTCCGGACCCGGGTCACTGCCTTTGGGCCAAGCCCAATACGTGGCCTGCATGTCCTGCTCCAAGTGAATGCTAAGAGATTCCAAAATATCCCGGCAGCGCTTGGCTACATCAGCAGTTGAACGGGCATCTGCCAGCCACTCCAACAGGGGCTGCAATTGTTTCAGCAGCTGATCCAGCTCAGTACTGATACCAGGAATACGGGGATCCACTTCATTGGACGAAAGCCATAAATACAAAGCGGTGAAAAAGGCATCACTCCGCTCTCCCCGGCGCAGGTGGCCTGGCAACCGGCTGGCAAAATAGCGGGTATATACTTGGCGGCGGACATCAAACACACGCTGTGCGCCAGGACGCTCCTTGATCATCTCCAGTGACAGACGCAATTCTTCTGCCAGAATAAACAGCTGGGAAGCCAGTTTGGGCTGTGCTGATGCTGCTGCACGAGACATATAGCGGGCGATCCATGAACGGTCTGACCCATTGATCTCCATGCTACGGATATACACATCGCTTTTCATGCCCTGCATCTGGTCATCCTTATCCTGCCATTCTTCCCAAAACTGGCTGATGTAAATAGTTTGGCTTCCAGGATCAAAATAGGAGGTCATGTCAAAATCGATACGCAACTGAGGACGGCGGGCCAAGGTGCGGGCCAAGTCCAAAAGCTGCATATGCATAAAGGAATCCACTTCCTGTTCCACAAAGCGAAACACCATGGCCGTTCCCCCTAAAATAGCGTTTCAGCCATATTTATAACCGCTGCCCGTTCCCGCTCATCTTCCAGTTTATCGACAATGGCCCGTTGAATGGCCCGTAATGGTGGCATATGGGCAGCCAAATCGCAGGCATCAAGCAAGGCGCGGATAGAGGCAGCCTCCTCAGACAACTGTCCCATTTTGGTCTGGGCCAAAAGGTCAGCCGATAAGCGGACAAAGCGGTCTAACAGCGAAGGATCACTCAGGGCCGTCTGTTCTTGCAACAAGTTCCTCAGCTGTTCCCCTTGCAGATAGGGAACGTCAATAACCACAAAACGGTTTTTCAACGCTTCATTCAGTGGCACCGTGCCCACATAACCGATATTGATGGCAGCAATGACCCCAAATCCGTCTTTGGCCTTGATCACTTCACCTGTAAAAGGATTAGTCAGCATCTTCCGGTAGTCCAGCACACTGTTGATAATCGGCAAGGTCTCCGGTTTGGCCATATTGATCTCGTCAATGTATAGAAAGTGGCCTTTTGTCATCGCTTTGACCACCGGACCGGGAACGAATTCGATGGCGGTGTGATTCTCCTTTTGCACAATGGTTTTAAAGCCCAGCAAGGCTTCCGCATCCAGGTCAACCGAGCAGTTGACGGCATGCAGGGGCTGATGAAACAGATAGGACAAATATTCAGCCAGCTTCGTTTTACCCGCTCCAGTGGGACCTTGTAGCAGCACATTCTTGCCCATGCTGAGGGCGACGACGGCATCATAAAGAAGAGCAGGATCTGGAGAAGTGTATCCGGGCTGGCCCACCAGCCATCTTTCTTCATCTGTCAGGGTGTGCTGCCGTTCGATACGGATGCGCTCAATGGCTTCCACCATACGGGGCGGTAAATGTAATTGTTCGATTTCCTTGCGTATATCGTTCTGAATCATTTGGAGACGTTTCCTTTCTAGGTATCCGGTTTTATCCCGCTTAATATGCTTGCTCTGTCTTTATTTTACCATATGTGCGCAGGAAATCGCCGATCCGCCGGGCCGCTTCCTGCAGCCGGGATTCTGACTGGACCAGGGCGATGCGTACAAATCCTTCTCCGTGTTGGCCAAAGGCATCTCCTGGTGTCACCACGACAGCTGCATGTTCCAGTAAACCATAGGCGAACTCCTTGGACGTCCAGCCCTCCGGAAGTTGAGCCCAGGCAAACATGGTGGCCTGAGGTGGATCAATGGGCCAACCGCCCTGAGCTAATCCCTTGACCAGCACATTCCGGCGGGCTTCATACGCTTTGACGTTATCAGCAAGCAGCTCCCTTCCTTCGCGCAAGGCCATGGCCGCTGCTTTTTGAATGGGTAAAAAGACCCCGTAATCCAAATTGGATTTCAAGCGGTTAAACGCAGCGAGCACTTCGGCATTGCCCACCAGATAACCAATGCGGCAGCCAGCCATATTAAAGCTTTTGGACAGTGAATTAAACTCCACACCGATGTCTTTGGCGCCCTCCACTTCTAAAAAGCTGGTCGCTTTTTGACCGTCAAACACAAGCTCAGAATAGGCAAAATCGTGGACAACCAAAATGTTGTACCGCTTGGCAAACTGAACCACCTGTTCAAAAAAAGCGCGGCTGGCCAACGCCGGTACCGGATTACCTGGAAAGTTAAGAATCATCATTTTGGCTCTGTGGGCCACATCTTCCGGGATGGCCTCCAGATCAGGCAAAAACTTGTTCTCTTTCTTCAGCGGCATGGGATACAACTCTGCCTCAGCCGTAAGCACCCCTGTTTCATAGGCTGTATAGCCGGGATCCGGTACGAGAATCACATCCCCCGGGTTAGCAAACACCATGGGCAGATGGACCAGACCATCCTGGGACCCCATGGTCATCATCACTTCTTGCTGTGGATCAAGGGCAACGCCAAACCGCTCCCTGTAATAAACAGTCACCGCTTCCAAAAACTCATCCGTTCCGGTCAGAGTGTAGCCGTACTGGGCCGGATCCTGAATATTGCGGGTTAAGCATTCCATAACCTCGCGAGCGGGCGGCAAATCGGGGCTGCCAATACTTAAGTCAATCACATCTTCGCCACGGGCCATTTTGGCTTTTTTTCGCTTAGCAAGTTCACTAAACACCAATGTTTCAAACGCTTGCATGCGCTGGGCTGTTTCAAAGTTCATGATCTTCCTCCACTCTTGTTAGTCACATAAGGGCATTTTTTGTCTATTCTAGCACATCGGTTTACGGTGTGGGGAATAAAAAGGAGCATGAAGGGACAAAAAAAGATCCTTACACGGCGTAAGGATCTTTAAACCACAGACTAAGTTTTTACCTGTATTCCATTTTTAGGAATCTAGGGTTTTCCCTTGGGTTGGAGCAGAAAATTCTTCATGCTTATATTCTTTCTCCCAGAAGTCCGCATCATTGATTCCCACTTTTGCAGGGTCGAAGACAGGATCTTTCCCTTCTCTTTTCTGTTTTTCGTAATCCTTCAACACTTTTAGCGCAGGCTTAGTCAGGAGCAGAATGGCAATGATGTTCAGCCAGGCCATGCTTCCGACTCCGATATCCCCAAGGTCCCAAGCCAGTGTGGCCGTTCTAACGCTGCCGTAGAAAACAACAGCCAAGAGTGCAATTTTCAAAGCATATTCTGACCAGACACGCTTTACTTTCCGGTTAATATATGCCAGGTTTGTTTCCGCCATATAATAGTAAGCCATAATCGTAGTAAAGGCGAAGAACAGCAGGGCGATGGCAACAAAAGGCGCCCCGAAGCCTGGCAACACTGATTCTACAGCCATTTGTGTAAAGACTGGCCCTGGTTCAACATCACCGATATTATTGACAATAGCGGGTTGTCCCTCAGGGGTTACATTATACATTCCTGTAATAAGAATCATAAATGCAGTCGCAGAGCAGACGAACCAGGTGTCGATATAGACAGAGAAGGCCTGAACCAAACCTTGTTTGGCAGGATGGGACACTTCCGCAGCCGCAGCAGCATGTGGAGCCGTGCCCTGACCCGCTTCATTGGAGTAAATCCCCCGCTTAACTCCCCAGGAAATCGCCGCACCGAGAATTCCCCCGAAGGCGGCCTCTGCACCGAAGGCACTCTTAAAGATAAGCGCCAATACGTCTGGCAGTTGAGAAATGTTGGCAAACACAACAATCAACGCAACCAGAATATAGCCAAGTGCCATAAAAGGCACCACGACTTGGGCCACACGTGCGATCCGCTTGACCCCTCCGAAAATGATGATGGCAAGAACAGCCACTAAAACTAATCCTGTTATGGTAGTGCTAATCCCAAAAGCATTCTTCATGCTGGAAGCGATGCTGTTGGCCTGAACGCCCGGCAACAGAATACCTGTTGCAATAACGGTCACAATCGCGAACAGGATAGCATACCATTTTAATTTTAATCCTTTTTCGATGTAGTAAGCTGGACCTCCGCGGAACTGCCCATCTTGTTTGGTTTTGTACACTTGACCGAGCGTCGCTTCCACAAACGCAGAACCAGCTCCGAGGAAAGCAATAAGCCACATCCAAAAGACAGCGCCCGGTCCTCCAAATGCTATTGCGGTAGCCACTCCCGCAATATTACCTGTCCCGACCCTTCCGGATAATGCAATGGATAAGGCCTGGAATGAGGATACCCCGGCATCGGAACTCTTGCCCTGGAACATTAACTTGACCATATCTTTGAAATGTCTGATCTGGAGGAAACGAGTGGCAATCGAGTAGAACAATCCTGCTCCTAGGCAAAGGGCAATCAACGCTGGACTCCAAATAATATTATTCAGCCAATTGACAAAAGTTTCCACAAACTCATTGAACCTATTAATAAAAGTTTCCATAAATGGCCCCCTTTTTTTGTATACAGTAAGATTATAAAACACATTTAATGTTCTGTGAATATGCAATTTTCTTTCTCATAAACCATTTTTTTCCGTAAGCAAACTAAAACTTTTTCAAACTCTTCTTCGTGTTATAAATAGAACTTGCCGGCA
Source organism: Caldalkalibacillus uzonensis (assembly GCF_030814135.1). Taxonomy (NCBI): domain Bacteria; kingdom Bacillati; phylum Bacillota; class Bacilli; order Caryophanales; family Bacillaceae; genus Caldalkalibacillus; species Caldalkalibacillus uzonensis. The sequence goes on from NZ_JAUSUQ010000009.1 coordinate 156,306, forward strand.
AGGAATCCAGAACAAAGGAGAAACATGACATGATTAAGATTGAGAGTCTGCATAAAACATACAAAAAGCATGTCGCTCTGCAAGAGATTAACCTTCGCATTGACAAAGGGATTTTCGGCTTGCTAGGTCCCAATGGGGCCGGAAAAACAACGCTGATGCGCATTTTGGCCACGCTGCTCAAACCGACAAAAGGTGAGGTCAGCGTACACGGTATATCCTTAACTAAACAACCGGATGAGATCCGCAAAATGATCGGTTATCTTCCCCAGCATTTTCAAATCTACCCTCAATTAACAGCGTATGACTTTCTTGATTATGTGGGGGTGATGAAAGGGATTAAGGATCAAAGGGAACGGGAGACCCGTATCAAACATCTTCTGGCTGAGGTGAATTTGCAAGATATGGCCCATCAAAAAATCAAAACATTTTCCGGAGGCATGAAGCAAAGGCTGGGCATTGTCCAAGCCCTGTTAGGAGAACCTGCTGTGGTCATTGTGGATGAGCCCACCGCTGGATTAGATCCGGAAGAGCGGGTCCGCTTCCCAATTTGATTTCCCGGCTGGGTATGGAGCGTATTGTGATTTTATCAACACACATCGTGGCTGACATTGAAAGCAGTTGCCAGTCCGTGGCCGTTCTCTCCCAGGGACGTGTGGCCCTCACAGGCACCCTGGAAGATCTTCGCCAACAGGCAGCGCATAAGGTGTGGGAACTTGAAGTGGAAGAAAGAGAGCTGGAACGTTATCAGCCCCACCAGATTATCTTAACCCAACGGACAGAGTATGGCTTGCGTGTCAAGGTCATCGCCAACGAAAAACCTGCTCCAGGGGCCATTGCGGTTCCTCCGTCACTGGAAGAGGGCTATATGGCCTTGATTGGAGGGAAAGCAGATGAGTAAATGGTGGCGTCAGCTCCGATTAGAGCTGAAATTGATCTTCAGTAACAGATTCTTCCTTGTGTTGCCGGTTTTATTCGGTGCTTGGATGCTGTACTCACTCATGAATGTCCCAGACTACAAACCTTACAATCTGATGATCAATATCTACGATTTTCATAAATTGGGACACACCATGTCCCTGGGGGCAGCCATGTTACTGGGGATTTTGTTGGTGCGCAGGGACAGCAACCCAACTACCTATGACTGGCTCGGTTCCTGGCCTGTCCCTCCCTTTATCTTGGTGTCAGCCAAGTTTGTGGCTGGATTTCTGTATTTATCCACCTTTACGCTGGTCATGGCCGCCGTCTTCATTGGAGTGGGATATTACAGGGGTCTGACATGGTCCCACATGGCAGGCGCATTGGCTCAATATATGTTGCAATATGAATGGGCTTATGCCGTCACATTGGCTTTAGCCATGTTTTTGGCTGCGGCCATAAGACTGCGGATCGTTTATTTAATCGGTTTTTGTGCCTGGATGTTTGGCACATACTTTATGGATATTTTTTTTTGATGTCCCGCTCCCAGCTTTATTTTCTGAAAACCTTCCATCTCAATCAGTTTACAGTGGACTCTCTGCTCAGCAATGATGTGTGGGGCTGGCAGTTGCTTAGTGCAGAGATTTGGCTGTCCCGTTTGTTTGTGGCTGCATTTACCGTGATGCTGATCATGTGGATCACTGCCATCGACGTTAACAGAAGGCCGGCTGAGAGGGGAAGAATCTGGATCTATGCTGGCTTGGGTGCTGTCTTGCTGAGTGTGATCGTCTTTCTGCCCTATGCCAAGTTGTGGGAGGAACGGTATGCCCTGCACAATACTTTCGTTCAGGAAAGTTCCATTCCCATTGACCGTGAGGAGGGAACACACTTTCAACCCGGTTTTGCCGTCCAATCTTACGACATTCAACTGGAACAACACCATCAAAACGAATTGAAAGGAACAGCCACGCTCACATTTTTAACGGCTGATGTGGCTGAACAACAATCCCTCTATTTCACTTTAAACCGTCTGTTTAACGTCACAAAGATTGAGCTGAATGGTAAGGAAGTTGACTTTGAGCGTGAAGGTGACACGCTGCTGATTCGGCCTGAAATCCTGGATCAACAACTTGAACAGCAGGTGATGAACATTGAATACGCAGGAAGATTATTCTTGTGGGGATTTAATCACTACCACGAAACCTTGCACGGCTTTGTCCAAGGGAAGCATGTCTTTCTGCCTGCCCACCTGGCCTGGTACCCTTTACCTGGGAAACGGCCCCTTTTTGACCTGGGTTACTTTACAAAGAATGACAAACCAACTTATTATCTCCGGGCTCCTGAACCGCTTCAACGGAACTTTCTTGGGCTAAACCCTGTGCCGTCAGAATATACCATTACGTTAAGTCAGTTTGAGGGGGATGTGTTTACCACAGCCGATCACAAGGTGAGCCGCGACCCACAGCATCATGTCCAGCAATTTTATATCGCTGAAGCGGAAGGCGTCACATTATTAGGGGGAAACATGACCGAGAACCCCGCTGGGCAGGCCTACAGCGTTGTATCCTCTCCGGTGTATGAGGGAGAAATCAATCTGTTTTTGGAAGATATGGAACGTATGGAGGAATATTTCAGCCAGTGGCTGGAAGAACTGCCACCATTCTCCCGCTCCGTTTTCTATCTTCCTATTGGCAGTTTAGGTATGGAAAGATATTACTCCCTTAACGTTCATGTGTTGGATGATTCTTTTGTCTTCTTTGAAGACAGGGTACCCGGCTTCATTGATGACCGGCGGTATCAGCTTGAACGGGAAAGTCTCCTCCAATACCTTATTTATTTGCGGCTGTTTAAGGATTATGATTTCCGGGGCTATATACATGAAGGTACTACCATTGCTCAGGCTGTATTCGACTCCATTTATTATCTGTATTTAAAAGATGGACCTTCAGATGAGTAACGACGAAATAATGGAACGGGTGACGTATCCGCTTGAGGAACCATCAGACACGGAGACTGACCAAGCCCCTGATACAGTTGTGATTAAAATGGTCCTAGAGGCTTTACAACAGGACAAAACCGCAGAACTGAAAAAAATCTTAAAGCATTTTTACAAGCGTATCTTGGCAGATGAGCGGGACCTCCGCTACCCGGTGATTACATTGGAAGAATGGCAGGAACAATGGAAGCAGGTGATGGGCGAGTGAGTGATGTTGTTCAGGACTTAAAAGGGTTGAAAGGCCCCTTTCTCCTGGCCATAGTTGGCTGTTACTTGGGTTATGTGACCCTGATTGCCACTTCCCGTTATCCGCGGGACCTGTTTTTCTTAAATGAAATGTTTATGCTGCCTGTGGTCAGCATGGCCACGGTCATGTTTTACCAGCGGGAGCTGGGCGGTTACTTTTCAGAGATTTACGCCACATTCCCCGTTTCCATGACAGGGATGATTTTGCGCAAGCTGGGGCAGTTGCTGGTGTTTATAACCGTATTTCACCTGGCCTGGACCTGGGTTTACCTCAGCTCGTTTGGTAAAATGGAAACACTGGTCTATTCCTATCATAATCAGCCGCCTTATTGGGGAGAAATCTCCTGGCTGCAATTATTCAGCCAAAGTGTTCCGACTTATCTCTTGCTGGCCGTGCTCACCTTATTGGGCATGGTGCTCACCAAAAAAATCTACGGGGGACTGGGCGCCGGATTTTCCCTGTGGATACTGGAGGGGCTGTCCAGGGGAGAGATGTTACAAGACTTAACGCTGTATACCGTCTATCTTCCCGAATCCCCCGATAACACGGCCTTTGTTGTTAACCGGATGTTGCTCATAACGATCAGTCTGGCGCTCTTGACATTGTCCATTTATTGGGCCAACCAACGGCACAAATGGATCATCACAGATGAACCCAATTAGGGAGGGGCTAACACATGGTGTCAGATGAAGAATTAATCCGCGCCTTTAAACATGGAGATAAAGCGGCATTTGAGGCCTTTGTTCACCGTTATCACAGTCCCCTGCTAGGCTTTTTGCAACGCATGCTGCATGATACGGAAAAAGCGGAAGATTTGGTACAAGAGACATTTATCCGGGTGATGCGCTATGTCCACAAGGAGCAGCCACCGGCCAAAATCAAGCCTTGGGTCTACCAGGTGGCCCTTAACTTGTGCCGGGATTACTGGAAGAGCGCAGGGTACCGCTCGGAAAGAAGGGGGTTGGAGCAGATTCCTGAACAAAAAGATCCCCGCCCTTCCGTGATCGAAATCTATGAACGCCAAGAAGAACGGCAGGCCATCATCCGGGCACTGGATCTGTTGCCTGACATCCAAAAACAGATAGTCATCTTAAGGTTTTATCAAGAGCTGAAATTACAAGAGATCAGCGACACACTCAAGCTTCCCTTAGGTACGGTTAAAACTTATTTGTATCGAGCCTTAAAAACCCTGAAGTCCACTTTAAACGAGGGAAAGGAGGAAACCCAGCGTGAACAAAGAATGTCTTGACCAGGAACTGGAACAACTGGAACAGGAATTATCAGAACCTTTGTCAAGATATCAAGTGAAACCGGCCTCGGCAGAGGATACACAACGTCTGTTAACCCAGTTGGAAAATGAGTTGGACACCTATCCCTCTCCATTTTACATGTCTCACAAAGCAAACCCCTTGATTCAAAATCGGCCTTCCCTGTGGCGCTTTTGCCGGAGCCAGTTGCATACCTATCAATGGCCTTTATGGCTGGCCAGCATAGCTGTCTTTGTCATGCTGACGTTAATATCTGATCCGTCCCGCTCAACCATGATGTATATTGACCTGCCTTTTGCTCATTTTATCCCGCTGTTTATTTTGATCGGCACGCTATATCATTATCAGACCTGGAATAAAGAAATGCGCCTGGTTGAAATGATCACCCCTTATCCTCCGGCATTATTGCTGTACAGCCGTTTGTTAATGGTGCTGGTGATCAATTTAGGATTGGGGTTGATCAGTTCTCTGTTCCTGGTTTTCAAGTCTGAAGGCTTTGCCCTGCACATCTTTCTAATAAGCTGGGTTGCCCCGGCCTTCTTCTTGCTCGGCAGCTTGGCATACGTCATGTTTTGGAGAGGGATCAAGACCGGATTTGTGGTGGCTTTCATGTTGTGGGCCGCTTTGGCCTGCCAACCTTACCTGACCTTTGATCCTGCCCAGTGGAAAACACTGTTGTTCACAGGACATATCTGCTTACTGATCGCCGGCACCGGATTGCTGTGGCTGGCATATAAACAGGTGTTGAACCAGTACAAAGTGACCCATCTATTACTGAAATAACCAAATGTGAGGAGCACCGGACATGATTGAAATCCGAGCTTTAAACAAAGCATTCAGCCATTTTCAATTGTCCATAGACCACTTAACTCTTCATCCAGGGATCACCCTCGTCGCAGGAAAAAATGGAGCAGGAAAGTCAACCCTGCTCCATATACTGGCCACTGTTCTGGAACCAGACCGGGGACATGTTGTTTATGCCAATGATCCTGACTGCCCCTTGCCGCTGATCCGTTCCGAGATTGGATTTTTGCCAACAGGTATTGAGCTGTACCAGAACATGACAGTGTCAAGATTATTGACCTATTTGGCTGAGTTAAAAGGAAAAGGCTTGGATCAAGCCAGCCGGCACTCATATACAAAAGAATTGCTCCAGCTGTTTTCTCTGGAATCTGTGCAAGATCACAAGCTTAAGTACTTATCCCAGGGTTATCAACAGCGGGTGGCGATTGCCCAGTCCTTGATCGGCTGGCCCCATTTTTTGTTCCTGGATGAGCCTTTAACGTTTCTGGACAGTATAGAAAAAAGACGCGTCATCTCGGTTTTAAGGCGACACTATCACCGGAGGAGAATGGCGGTTGTGGTCACCCATGACCTTGACGAATGGGAAGGATGCTGCGACTATGTGCTGTGGATAGACGAGGGGCGCGTGAGGTTTTATGGTACTTCTGAACAATGGAAATTCTCCTCCTCACTCTATGCTTGGGAGGGCAAGATTAAAGCAGATGATCTGAAACGCCTTCCTCACACACACATCATTCGCTCTAAACCTTCAGAGAACGGGCTCTTCATTAGAGTCATCGCTTCCCGGAATCCCTTTCCCTCCTTTCAACCTGTCAAGCCAACCCTGGAAGATGCCTATTTTCTTCGTAAGTTGAACCTACAACAGGAGAGACATTCACCCTGACAAACGACGGAGGCGGCCCAGAAATGGCCGCCTCTTGCCTTGCTATCTGTGTTCTTAAATGATATTGAGGTTAAAAAATGAAATGGGCCATCAGCACAATGACAGGCAGGGTGATCAACGTCCGCTGCAGGAAGATAATCATCAGATCCAGTAAATTTAAACCCAGCTTGGACCGGAGCAAGATAACACCCACTTCAGACATATAGATGAGCTGGGTGACTGACACACAAGCAATGATAAACCGGGTCATGGGATCCTCAATTCCCGTGCCAATGACAGCTGGCAGAAACATATCGGCAAACCCGACCACCATGGCTTGGGCCGCTTCTGCTGCAGCCGGTACCTGCAGCACGCTTAAAATAGTCACAAACGGATAACCCAGGTAGACAAACAGCGGGGTGAATTCAGCAATGATCAAGGCCAGTGTACCCAAAGCCATGACGAGGGGCACAACACCGATCCACATTTCTAAAATATTTTGGACGCCCCGCTTAAGCACGGCGCCTATACTTTTCACTTCAGCCGCTTTAGCCGTGGCCTGCAAAAGCCCGTATCTCAAGGCTGAAATTTCTTCGGGAATGGTTTCATTAATTTGCTTGCCCACTGGCTCATAATAGGTATCCTCTTTGCGGGATAAGGGCGGAGTACGGGGCATAACAATAGCTGCCACAATGCCGGCCAAAGTCACGGTAAGATAAAAGGGAACAAAGAGATGACCGAGGTCAAGGAAACTGATTACAACCAAACTGAAGGTGATGGAGACCACTGAAAAATTGGTGGCAATGACAGCTGCTTCCCGCTTCGTGTAATAACCTTCCTCATATTGTCTGCTGGTTAATAGCACCCCAATGGTGCCGTCTCCCATCCACGAGGTCAGGCAGTCAATAGAGGAGCGGCCCGGTAAGGTAAACACCGGACGCATAATTTTGGTCATTAACGCGCCAACTAGCTCCAGCAAGCCAAATCCCAAAAGCAGGGGCAAAAACAGCCCGGCAAAGACAAAAATCGCAGCCAGCACCGGTACCAGGTCAGACAGAACAAGTCCCCCTGTATCTTCCGACCAGATAAAAGCTGGACCAATTTCATACAGAGTCAGCACCGCAAAAACGGCACCCAGGATGCGCATGATAAACCAGAAATAACTGACATCAAACAATCCTTTTAAAAACGGCCGGTTTAAAATGGCTTCCGGTTTGAGCCATTTGGTAATTGCTGTAACAATGACAGTTGCAATAAACACGAGGGTCATGAAAGGAGGCAGAATGGCATGAAATTGCCCTTCTGCCCATTTGGCCAGCCAAGCCACTAAGATGGTCACTTCACCTTCATAGCGAAACGGTACCATAAACAACACAATACCCATCAAAGAAGGAATAGCAAATTTTAAATAGTCTGCCCTGGTGGGTGAAAAGTCTAGTCTGTTCAGTTTCATGACGTCAATGCCTCCGTCTAGTTGATATATACCATGGTGATTTTATCTCTACAAATAATTGTTGTAAATAGTATTCGATCAATTGATTAATATTAGACCTGTTATCATGTCCACAAGACGGCGGCTGGATATGTTCTGTTTCACGTTATGACACTCACCTTAATCATCCTTACATCAGGTCTCTCTCAACTGCCGGGCGGCTTCCACCATCATCTGTAACTTTGCAAAGGCCCGCTCCGGTGTATTCATCGGCCTCTGGGCAAACGTGCCAAAGCCGCAATCCGGATTGAGGAAAACAGTCATATCAGGCCGCAGACGGTTCAGCTGTCTGACCTTGGCCACAATCTCATCCGGATGTTCTATCCGATCCGTGCGGGGATTTACCACCCCCAGTCCAATTTCCTTTTCTCCTACTTCTCGAAGGGCTTCAAGCTCTCCCGCTCTGGGCGTAGCATATTCCAGAATCAATTGATCGACATGCATTTCAGCTAAATAAGGAATCAGCGGGAAGTAGGGCCCTTTCAAGAGGACGGATTCATTGGTGCTCCAATTGCCCCGGCAGATATGGACCCCAATGCGGGTTCCCCGTCCTCTGAAGCCACTGGTCACCTGATTGATTAAATCGGTGGCGAAACGCAGCTCTTCCTGTGCATCTTTTTTGGCTGTCAACGCCCCGCACATGAAGGTGCGGTTTGCATTTTTCTGGGTAAAAACCAATTCGGTCAAGACCGGCTCATCCAGTTGGACAAAGGCGACACCAGCCTCAATTAAGTCGTTTAACTCTTCCCGTAACACACGAACCACATCAGTTGCCAGATCTTCCTTGGTTGGATAGGTACTCTTGGACAATCCTTCCACCCACATGGAACGTGTCAGCAGGTAAGGGCCAGGCAAGGCCACCTTGACCGGACGGTCAGTATGCTGTTTGACAAACAAATATTCATCCAGGGCTAGCGGTTTCTTTCGTCTGATGGGGCCCACAGCTGCCGGATTAGTTAAAGAATAGGCCGGCACGTCAAGTGTTCCCAGGATTTCTTCAAAACTGGCCTTGTCTTCGATATAGTCCAGCAACTCAGACACTCTTAACATGTTCACGTTTTCCAGCTTTTCAGCCACAAAGGAGACGAAATTGTCCCGTCGCTGCTCACCGTCTGAGACGATATCCACACCGGCGTCATGCTGGTAGCGCAAACAGGCCAAAACAGCTTCATCAGCCACCTGTTGAAATCTCTCGTCTGTCAGGCGGCCTGCCCGTTTATCACGCAATGCCTTCAACAATGTTTTGGAGCGGGGCCAGCTGCCAACCACCGTTGTGGGATAGTCAGGCAAGCTCATTCATCTCCCTCCTTTCTCCGTCTGGCTAGTAAACGATTTTCAACTCCACATCAAGGTTCACCGCTTCTTTTAACGTTTGATATACAGGAGAGCGCTGGAGGGTGGTCTCCCAAATAACCTGCAGTTCCTCTTCCTCGGCGGGTGAAGAGACATACATGGTTCCGCTCACAGCTTTCAGGCGAGGTGTACCTTCATCCTCCAGTTGCAAATGATAAAGCACATTGTCCAATCCGCCTTTTAAGGTCAACTCCAGCTCATCGATCTCTATATGCTGCCTGGAGGCGATCGCTTTAAAGCCGACAGCAAGATCAGAGCCTAAAGCAGCCAAGAGATAATCAATGGCACTGGGGGCATCCACCTTGGAACCGAAGTCGGCCGGCTGACCGGCATAGAAGGTGTGATTCCGGGCATGAACCTTCGCCGTGAGGCCTTCTTCTCCCTGGATCCGCACAGACCATTGATAACCCCGGGCAGCCTCCAAATCCTGCTCTAACTGGTCATCCTGACCGCCTTTTTTAATGAAGTAACTGGTCCAGTTCACACCCGGTTCTGCTCCCAAATATTCATGCTCAACCATACGGCACCAGGCCGGCAGATCCTCAGCCACGCTCCGTTCACGGCTGCGCACCTCCAGCACCTGCCCTGGTGCCAAAGGGTCCATGTTCTTTTTGATGATTAACAAGAGGCCCGAACCGCAGTCCAAATCTCCTCCATCACACATGGCGTCTGCTTTCATAATCATAGCTGCCCCTCCTAATATGTGATGCAAGCGGCTCCCTGGGATAAGAATTCAACCAATTTGGCTCCCCCGACGATTGTCGCTCCTTCGACCAACTTGTCTTCATCGAGATGACGCTTCTTAAAACAAGGACTGCACACCCAAATCTTTCCTCCTGCTTCAATAAACTGATCCATCAGCTCTTTGAGCGGTGCAAAACCTTCTTCGTGAATATCTTCAGCCCGGCCTTGTTCAGCCAAGTAAGCACCTTCCACATTGAGAAAGACAACCGTTTCCTGTCCGGACGCAACCGAAGCATTGGCCACCACAAAAGCAACGGTCGCTTTGTCGGGGTCGTTGTGGGCATGTGTCACACTGACAACTAATTTTTTGGACATATTGATTTCCTCCCTATTTTCCCTTTTTGATCCAGTAATGCCGACCGACACCACTGTCCTCAATCTTCAACAATTGATGTCCCTGCAGGCGGCACCAGGCCGGCAAATCTTCCTTTGCACCACTGTCATAAGAGACCACCTTGATGATTTGCCCCGTATCCAGCGTCTTCATTTTACGAAACACATTCATAATCAACTCTCCGCATCCTGTCGGTCCTGCATCATAAACCAGATCCGTTTTAATCTCCTCTGTCATCTCACCACCTCCACTTTTTCACTTTTAAGTTTATTTTGTTTGTTCAATTTAATGCAAAAATAATGCTTAAAAAAAAGGCTGCACCTAAAAGAAGTCAATACCCCCTTTAGGACAGCCCCGCAAAAAACTCTCCTGTTTGACCAACTCCTATATTTTGCGCCCTTTGCGATGGATATACCAGGCATTCAAAAAGAAAAACCAAGTGGACAGCTTCCGCCTCTTTAATAGTCGTCTGGAAATCTGAAGGACATCCTCCTGTTCCTTCACTTTGGGACTGGACAAGTACATGCCCAACAAACCTTCCACCATCATAAGATGAAAGGGGGCATTAGGCAGCTGGCTGGCTCTGTTTCGTGCTTCTCGAGAAATCCACTCAATCCGCTGAAGTTTCTCTTCCTCAGAAGGATAATAAAAGCAGAAATTAAGATCTCCTTCTTCCCTGTCTTCCTTTTGGTCGATCAGATAATCGAGTAAAATGTGCAGCCCCTGGATATAAGGAAAATAAGCCTCAAAAACGGTGTCATTCAATTCCCTGGTCCCTTCGTCATAACTGGCCAGAGCAACATAGTAAAAGATGCCCAATGTGGAGCCGGTAGCCGCTGCAAACTCATACCACTCCAGTTCAGGATAACGGTCCCGGTGCTTGTTCCACCAGGTATGTAAAGCTTGCTCACGTTTATCCAAGGCAATGTGCTTGTACACTTGCAAATCACAATACAGTTCACACAGAATGCGTACATTCTCTTTGTACAAATCGTAATTCGGCAGATTCTGCAGCGCTTCATGACAGGTTTGGACTAAAGCCCGCAAGTAGCCGCCATCCTCCTGATTGTCCTGCAGCTGGTAATAGTTATCAGCCGTGAAGGTGCCTGTGACGGCGTCGATCATAGACTGGTGTAAATGTCTGAAGTTGGCTTCGTCCATGGACACGCTCCGGTCACACAAGTTGTCTAAATAATCGCTGATCGTTTGATAAGCAACAATAAACCTTAACACACTGTGCAGGCGGTCCGGTCTGGCTATCAAGCCATAGATACCTCCACCTTCGCAATGAAACTGCTTGGTTGTCATGCTAGCCAGTGCCTGCTGTCTCAATTCAGCATCTGGCATACGCCCCGCTTTTCGTTTCCAAATATCCAGCTGCAGATGAACCTCAGGTAATATTTTTTTATAGATATCCCGCATGAGTGGAATGGGACGTTCGGGAACATGGGGTGCTGCGATGTTAGGCATGATAATCTTCCTTTGCTTTTTTCTCATACCTTTTATGATAGCCTATCTTCATCTTTGAGCAAAGTGTTAAAATGGAACTAAAAATAAAAGGATGGAGGTTAGCGTCTCATGATATTACCTTATAAAGGAAAAACACCCCAAATTGCATCATCCGCTTTTATTGCCCAAGGGGTGGTCATTACCGGAGACGTCAAGATTGGGGAGGAGACAAGCATCTGGTATAATACAGTGCTGCGCGGCGATGTCGCTCCCACTATCATTGGCAACCGAGTGAACATTCAGGACAATTGCACCCTGCATCAGAGTCCTGACCGTCCACTTATCATTGAGGATGAAGTAACGGTCGGTCATAACGTCATTTTACATGCTTGTCATATCAAACAGGGCACACTCATTGGCATGGGCGCCATTGTGCTTGACGGTGCAGAAATTGGCGAGGAAGCAATGGTGGCCGCTGGTGCCCTGGTTCCCCCGGGTAAGAAAGTACCGCCACGCACACTGGTGATCGGATCACCGGCCAAAGTGGCCCGGGAGTTAAACGAAGCTGATTACGCCGAGCTCGCGCGTATCCGTCAGTCTTATGTGGAAAAAGGAGAGTACTATAAACAGCTGGAACAGCAATGGAGAAACAAACAACAAACGTGATCATAGTAACATCAGCATTCAATTAAAAGACAAACAAATGAGGGGTTGTTTAGTGGGACAACCCCAGATCAGTGTTAATACAACTTACCATGACGGTACAGCAGGGTGACCAGCCGCTTGACGGCCTGCAGATAACAGGTTTGGCGAATCGACTTCAATCCCTTCCTGACATAAGCCTCAAATACCTGCTGGAACGTGTGGGCCATATGCTCATACATCTCTTCAAAAACTTCCTGTTCCGTATACAGCTGGGTGACCCGGTCCTGTTTCCATTCCAGATAAGAGACAATCACCCCGCCGGCGTTAGCCAGAATATCCGGGATGACCACACATCCTTGCTGATGCAGAAAGGAGTCGGCAACCTGAGTGATAGGGGCATTGGCTCCTTCCACAAGTACTTTCGCCTTCACCTGATCCATATTGTCAGTGGTGATCTGGTTTTCAATCGCAGCCAGAACCAGGACATCCACATCCAGGGTTAAGACCGCTTCACGGGGCAAAAGAGTGGCCTTTATCCCTGCCATTTTTAACTCCTCTTCTGAACTAGGCAACGTACCTTTTCCCCCGGTAAACTGGGCGAGCCGCTTAAGATCCAGCCCCTGTTCATGATACAAAGTGACATATTGGTCACTGACGGCCACCACTTGATTGTTCAATCTGGTGCACTGGGCGGCTTCCAGTGCGGCTACGCTGCCCACGTTGCCAAACCCTTGAACGGCAACACGGATGGCATTTCCTTCCTTACTACGATCATGCAAGGTTTTCAATACCTCAAACTGTTGGCGATGAATAGATGATGGCCAGTTCTGTTCAACAGCCTCCCAATGCTTTAACCAATGGTGTACCAGCCAGCAATAGCTGAAATAGGTGCCTTTTCCTGTTGCTTCACGCCTTCCTTTGGCTCCCCCGTTCTCAATGCTTTTGCCGGTAAAAGAACCTAAATAGTTTTGTCCAGGATGGATCGTTTTATATTCCCCCACCATCCAGTCCATTATTTTTTCATTTGTTCCTACATCTGGTGCAGGAATATCCTGTTCAGGGCCAATGTCCCGGGCAAACCGCTGCACATACTTTTTGGAAACTTCATACAGTTCCCTGTCACTATACTGCTTGGGATTGATGACCACACCCCCTTTGGCTCCCCCAAAAGGGAGGCGGTGCAGCGCATTTTTCAAAGTCATCAGAATGGCCAGGTTTTCCACTTCTTCCTCATTGACCGTTTCGCTGAACCGGATTCCTCCCTTGTAAAATCCGGCGATATTGTTATGCTGGATGCGGTAGGCGGGAATGCGCACCACCCTGCCATTATCCCGTGACACACGCAGATAGCTTTTAATAATTTTATCGGTAGTGGTTAAGATTTCTTTGGCTGACTCAAACTTTTGTTTGCGGCTGCCTCCTTTCAGTTCCGGAAGAAACCTTTCATCTCCTGCCAAGGTGTCGATCGCTTCTTCTATCGTGCGCTGAGTTTCTAGAGTGCTCATTCCCTGTTCCTCCTATTGTACTTGTTGATTACTTTTATTTATATCCGTTAAATCACTTTCTATTGCCAACGATTTTTTCAGCTTTTTTTGGTCAACCATAATTAAGAGTCACTTTTTATAAGCAACCATATAAAATGAGGTAAAAAACCAAAAATAGTATACAACATTTAGTTTAATATGTTATACTTTTTACGAAACAAAAAAATTAGAATAGCATATACATGGTTTATAACGTGAACACAATACGCGAGTACGAAAGAAAGGGATGTTGTCTGTGAGTATTGTCAGTTATCCGCAAGCCTTGGTTGAATTGCTTCAAGGGGACGCCCATCGCAATCTGCCGTCCGCCCGGTTAATTGAACACAGTTTGCGGCGCAATGAGGGATACTTAACCTCCAACGGAGCCTTAAGTACGTATACCGGCAAATATACCGGACGTTCCCCCAAGGATAAATTTATTGTTGATGAACCCTCTGTCCGGGATCATATCCATTGGGGCCCCGTCAACCAACCCATTGCTGAAGATGTGTTTGAACGCTTGTATTTCAAAGTGGTCAACTACTTGAAAGATAAAGAACGTTTTGTGTTTGACGGCTTTGCCGGCTGTGATGACCGCTATCAACTGCCGATCCGGGTCATTAACGAGTATGCCTGGCATAACTTATTTGCCCGTCAGCTGTTTGTGCGGCCAAGAGCTGATCAGTTAAACCATCATGAACCTCAATTTACCATTGTGTCTGCCCCCGGTTTTAAAGCCGATCCGGCGGTCGACGACACCAACTCGGAAGTGTTTGTCATCATCAGTTTTGAAAAACGGATCATTTTAATCGGTGGCACCGAGTATGCCGGAGAAATGAAAAAATCCATTTTCAGCGTGATGAACTACCTGCTCCCGCAGCAAGGCGTGCTATCCATGCATTGCTCCGCCAACGTGGGCGTCAAGGGGGATGTGGCTCTGTTTTTCGGGCTGTCCGGCACAGGTAAAACCACCTTGTCCGCTGATCCCGACCGTCAGTTGATCGGTGATGACGAACATGGCTGGAGCGAGGACGGCGTTTTCAATATTGAAGGGGGCTGCTATGCCAAGTGCATTAATCTTTCGGCCGAGAAAGAACCCCAGATCTGGAACGCCATCCGCTTCGGCACGGTGTTGGAAAATGTGGAAGTGGATCGAAAGACACGCATCGCCGATTACGACAGCAACCGCTACACGGAAAACACGCGGGCTGCGTATCCCATTGAGTATATTCCCAATGCCCGCATCCCCAGTGTAGCCGGTCATCCCAAAACCATCATTTTCCTGACAGCCGATGCCTTTGGGGTGCTGCCTCCCATTGCCAAGCTGAGCAAAGAGCAGGCCATGTATCACTTCTTGTCCGGTTATACCAGCAAGCTGGCCGGAACCGAACGGGGAGTGACGGAACCGGAGGCCACTTTCTCCACCTGTTTCGGAGCCCCCTTCCTGCCGCTGCCTCCGCACGTTTATGCGGAAATGCTTGGGGAGAAGATGGAAAAGCATGACACTGATGTTTACCTTGTCAATACCGGCTGGACAGGCGGCCCCTATGGCGTCGGCCAACGGATGCACTTGCCCTATACCCGGGCAATGGTCACCGCCGCTTTAAACGGAGAACTGAAAGAAACAGAATACGTTCAAGATCCTGTTTTCGGATTGTTTATTCCTAAAACATGCCCCAATGTGCCGGAAAAGGTCCTCTTCCCCCGCAACACATGGGCTGATCCTGAGGCTTACGATGAAAGTGCCCGTCAATTGGCAGACCGATTCATCGCCAACTTTGAGAAATTTGCCGATGTTTCACAGGCCATCAAACAAGCCGGGCCCCGGCTCACTTGATCGATCACATGACACCTGGCCAAACCTCTCAACCTTATGGGTTGGGAGGTTTTTATTTTAGGGGTCTCTTACTTAATCTGCACCCGCTGTCTTCTAAAAACATTGATCTGGGCTAACACACATTTTTATGTTTTTGAATAAAATACATCACCCCCAAAATGATCTTAGGCTAAGGAGTGTGTCCGCTATGAAGAAGCTTTCCATAACCATGATTTTGTTTATCAGTTTGTCCGTGATCTTGAGCGGATGTTTCGCAGCACAGGAAGACATAAAAACGGTCCGTGTGGCAGAAGTGACCCGTTCGATCTTTTATGCTCCGCAATACGTTGCTCTGACCCAAGGTTTTTTTGAAGAAGAAGGACTCAAGGTGGAGCTTACCACCACCTGGGGCGGGGACAAAACGATGACCACGCTTTTGTCTGACGGGGCAGACATTGCCCTGGTCGGCAGTGAAACCAGCATCTACGTTTACCAGCAAGGCAGTGAAGACCCGGTGATTAACTTTGCCCAGCTCACCCAAACGGATGGCACGTTCCTGGTCTCTAGAGAAAAAATAGAGGATTTCTCCTGGGATGACCTGAAAGGAAGCGTCTTTCTCGGGCAACGCAAAGGGGGCATGCCCCAGATGGTGGGTGAGTATGTGTTGAAAAAGCATGGCATTGATCCCCAGCGTGATTTGGAGTTGATTCAAAATGTCGATTTTGGCAATATCCCAAATGCCTTTGCCTCTGGAACAGGAGAATTCGTCCAGTTGTTTGAGCCCCAGGCCACCATTTTTGAAATGGAAGGGATAGGCCATGTGGTGGCCTCCTTTGGAGTAGAAAGCGGCCATGTTCCCTACACATCTTACATGGCCAAACAAAGCTACATCACCAAAAATGAAGAGGTGATCCAACGCTTTACCAATGCCTTGTACAGGGCGCAACAATGGGTTTATGAACAGCCCAGTGAGGAAGTGGCCAAAGTCATCGCCCCGTTTTTTGAAGATACAGATCACGACGTTCTGGTGCAAGTAATCGACCGTTACAAGGAACAAAAGTCGTTTAAACCGGATCCACTGCTGGAGAAGTCCCACTGGGAACTGTTGCAAGATATTATCGAGGAAGCCGGGGAACTGAAGGAACGCGTGGACTACGAGGTGCTGGTCAACAGCACATTTGCCGAACGGGCGAAGGGTCAATAAAGGTAGATGAAGGCCTTCATCCGCCTCTTTTCTTCATCCGTTTTTGTTCAAGGGAGGGGAGTTCTATGTCAGACCCTTTACTTAAAATGCAAAATGTAACCCATGTCTATGTCACTGTATCCGAAGCTAAAACAGCGATTGAGAATATCAGCCTCTCCATCGCAGCCGGAGAATTTGTCTCCCTGGTTGGTCCCAGCGGTTGTGGCAAAACCACTGTCTTGTCCTGTTTAGCTGGGATTTTGCAACCCACAGCAGGCCATGTCCTGCTGGGTGGCAAGCCAATTAAAGGCCCTTCCCGCCAGGTTGGTTATATGTTGCAAGCCGACTATTTGTTTTCCTGGCGCACCATCCTGGATAATGTCCTGATTGGTCTGGAAGTGATGGGCCAGCTGGGCAATGAAACAAAAAAACACGCCCAGTTTCTGCTCAATGAACTGGGTCTGGGGGACTATAAGCACGCTTACCCGTCCCAGCTCTCAGGAGGCATGAGGCAACGGGCGGCCTTGGTGCGTACCCTGGTCACCAATCCGGATATTTTGCTCCTGGATGAGCCGTTTTCCGCCTTGGATTATCAAACCAAGCTGAAGCTGGAGGATTTGGTTTTTGAGACCTTAAAGAAGCACGGCAAGTCAGCCGTACTTGTAACCCATGATATTGGGGAGGCCATCGCCATGAGCGACCGTATTATTGTCATGGATAAGAATCCGGGGCGGATCAAAAGGGAGATCATCATTCCTGACCACATACGCCAGGTCCTTCCCTTCGACGCCAGGGAAGCAGAGGGCTTTTATGATTTGTTCCGCATGATCTGGAAGGAGCTGGATGAAGATGAAGGTTGATCCCAGACAGATTCACCACCGCTATCTCACAGCCAAATGGCAGGAACGGCTGAAGGTGACCATGGTGCAGGTGGCACTGTTAATTGGCTTTCTGGTTTTGTGGGAGCTGGCCTCCGTACAAAAATGGATCAATCCGCTGATTTTCAGCCAGCCGTCACGTATCTGGAGTCTGTTGTTAGAAAAAATGGCAGACGGCACATTGTGGCCCCACGTTTCCGTCACCTTTCTGGAAACATTGGCGGGATTCTTGCTTGGCACGATTTGCGGGACCATCTTGGCCACCATGATCTGGTGGTCTCCCTTTCTGGATAAGGTGCTGGAACCCTATCTGGTCGTCTTGAACAGCATGCCCAAGGTGGCTTTGGGACCTTTGCTCATCGTAGGCCTGGGACCCGGCTTCTTGTCTATTATGGCGATGGCACTGGCCATCACCGTGATTATTACCACGATTGTGGTGTACACCAGTTTCAAAGAAGTGGATCCCAACTATATCAAGGTGATCAAAACATTTGGCGGAAACAAGCGGCAAGTGTATCAAAAAGTCATTTTTCCTGCTTCTTTCCCCACGATTATATCCACCTTGAAAGTAAATGTGGGGCTGGCTTGGGTCGGTGTGATTGTGGGTGAATTCTTGGTGGCCAAACAAGGGTTAGGCTATCTGATCATTTACGGCTTTCAAGTGTTCAATTTTACATTGGTACTGATGAGCTTACTGATGATCGCCTGTCTGGCCACCGTGATGTATCAGGGGGTTTATTATCTGGAAAAACGGCTGTTGGGCAATAGAGTAAGCTGACAGATCTGTGAGGCAAACCCTCCGTTTATGTCACTGCTGTTGAAGACCATGTGACCATGCATAAGGAAGACCCATTATTGGCACGTTAATATTTAGGCAAGCAGGCATAGGAAGAGTCTGGCCAATGAAACTGGACTAAGGGAATGTGGCTCATGTTCAATGTTATTCGCAAAATCGCAAACAAGAGAAAACAAAGCAGGCTCAATACTTCCCACATCAGGCCAGATGAGCCAGGACATCATGCATCCCAAGCTCCGCTCGCTATTTCTACTGATCTCAGCAAGAATAAACATCACATTCAAAATATATTAGGTTTCAGTCCCGACATATCTTACCGATTCTTTAACATTAATTTACCCAAGGGAAGAAAGTGTAAGGCCCTGATCGTGGCTGTTAACGGTTTAATCGATGAGGATGCCATCCGGGACAGTGTCTTGACAGCGCTCCAAGGAGAGGCCAAGGAGAGCTCGGAAGATCTTTTCTCCCACATCAAGAACAGGATCTCTCTGAGACAAATTGAAGAAACAACTAATTTGAGAGAAGGAATTCACCAACTCTTAACGGGGCCGCCTTGCTCCTGATTGAAGGGTTGCGCACCGGTTTCCTCCTTTATGTCGATGATTTTGAGACCCGTAACATTGACGAACCAGACACAGAGACTGTTGTCAGAGGATCACGGGAAGGATTTGTAGAGTCAGTGGTGATCAATATGACCCTGTTGCGCCGGAGAATCCGCCATCCGTCACTCCGTTTCGAACTGTTTACTCTCGGCACCATCAGCCAAACCCCGGTTGCTCTTGCTTATATTCAGGGACTGACTGATCCGATAATCGTTTCTCTGCTGCGCAAGCGGCTCAATCAGATAAAAGTAGACAGTGTGGAAAGTTCAGGAGAAGTAGAACAATATGTTGAAGACAATCCGTATACCATATTTCCTCGATAGGTAACACTGAAAAGCCGGATAAGGCAGCCGCCCATTTGATGGAAGGCCGGGTGATCATCATCGTAGACGGTGATCCGATGGTATTGGCCGCCCCCTACTTGTTCCTGCAGTCATTTCAAAGTCCGGAAGATTACAGTTCACGCCCCTATTATTCATCCTTTATCCGCTTATTACGAATGATCGCTTTTTTTGTAAGTGTCATCTTGCCATCTGTCTATGTCTCAGCTCTGAATTTCCACAGGGAAATGATTCCGTCAGAGTTGATCGTCAATATGGCTGAAGCAAGGGAAGTGGTTCCGTTCAATGCTATTTCAGGAAGAGTCAAGACAGCCTATATCCCCATTATCAAGAAGACATCGTCCGGAGGAGAGCAGATTACGGAAATCAGCGGATCAGCGGTCATTAAAGGGACACGTATGGTAGGCAAGCTGAATCCTGCCGAAACAAAAGGCCTCCTGTTGATACGTAATGAAGTGAAGGGAGGACAGATTACTGCCACAGTAATCCCTAGAGCTCAAAGATACGTCGTCTACGTTACAACCCAACTTAGAAATGGACCGGATTTCTGCCAGGGTGGAAGTCAAAATAGAAGGAACCTTGGCTGAGGTACCCAAGGATGTGGAAATAACTGAAGAATGGATACGGCTAGCAGAAGACGAGATCAGTCATTCCGTTCAACAACTGCTCGAAAACACACTAGCCAAGTTGCAAAAAGAATTAAAGACTGATCTCATTCGTTTAGGAGAGTATATTTACCGCCGACATCCCCATGAGTGGCACCGCATGGAGGAGAGGTGGGATGAGCTTTTTGCCCAGGCACAGGTGGACATCACAGTGCAGACCGACATCACCCATAAGGGAATGATAAATCAAAGCCGAGGAAGTATTTTTAAAAAACCCCAGTATAACCCCTATCGCTTAAATAAGTAGAAAGCGGTTCTTGACTAGCAGCGTTCATGTATTGATAAACAGAAAAGGAGATTTGTCATGCTAACTAAATGGGAAACTTTATTTCTGTTGTTTATGACCCTGGCTATCATGGGTCACGTGGTCATATTGCCACCCCTGTATGATGTGGCCGGCAGAGATGCCTGGATTTCTGCCCTGTTCTCCTTTCCTGTAGGTGTTTTGTTTGTCTGGGCCATCTACCGCTTGCGGCTCTTGTTTTCAGGGTATGATTTCCCCACCATTTCCTCTACCCTGTTGAGCAAACCGGTTGGGACAGGGCTGATCTTTGTCCTGGATGCCTACTATTTATTTTTAAGCGGTTATTCTGCTGCGGCTCTCGCCGAAATGATCAACATCGGTTTTTTACCGGAGACCCCTGTCTCGGCTTTGGTGTTGTGGCTGATGCTGTTTTGTCTTTATGCAGCAAACAAAAGGGGTTAAGATGATTGCCCAAACAGCAGGCATCTTGGCGTTTACCGCCATGGTTACCGGCCACTCCATTACCTTAATGAATATGCACGAAAAGGAGTTTGGATCTATCTTGCCTGTCTTTGAATTTGGCTTCTTACCTTCTCTGCTGGGAGCGGCCATGTTGTGCAGTATCTGGGTGGAGGCCTTATTCCTGCTGCTTGTACCGCTAAAAGATCCTGGTGAAAGAGGGCTCCTAGGGTTCTGGATTACCGGGATATCCTTAAACGTCTTAATGATGCTTTCCACTACGACAGGTACGATCATGATTTTCGGCATGGGACAAGCCGATAACTTTACCCACCCTGCGCTGGAAACGTTACGGATTTTGACACTGGGCTTTATTGACCGGTTTGATGTGTACGGCTTATTTTTGATGAGTTTTGGCTGTTTTATCCGTACATCCTTTTATTTAAGACTCAGTTACGACCTGATTGCCCCCCGTTTTTTAAAAGGAAAGCAGCTTGAACGGGGCGCTTTGTGGACATGTGGTCTGGCAGCAGGTTTATTGGGTTGGTATATTGCCAGGGACCGGTCATTGTTTGAACATTATACACTCTATTACACGTATTTCATCTTCTTGTTTCCATTACCTTTCTTGCTTATGTTAATGTCCTGGATCAGAACAACCGGCAGAAATATCCAAAGGGGCAACTTTAATTAAGGGCAACCCCGGTTGAAAATCAGCTTTTTTGTGCTTGCTGGGCACACGAAGAAAGTAGCCCCATGCATAAACACCGCAATGTAAGCTAACAGATCTTTGAGGCTTACTCCACAAATTTTTTCAACGGGCCAAAGATCTTCCCCACCCACTCATTTGGACCCGGCAGGTCAGGAAAGTAGAGGAGCAAGACAGCAAGGCCCCAGCCCATAACGGTGAGCACAATAAATGCCCTTTTCTCTTTGATTTCATGTCGATTAATTTTAGGCCACTCATACAGAGCGATGAGCATGACGATCACTGTAACTAAAATGATCGTTCCCACCCTCATTCTTCCTTCACCCCTTTATCTGGCAACCCTTGTGGCGGGGCAGACAAGCCGGGTCTGGCAACCGTTGCTTTCGCTTCAATATACACTTTTACCTCGGGGAACATTTCGTCCCAACGCTCCTTGGCTTCCTGCCATTGTTTGGGATACTTATGGTGAAAAGCGGTGCCAAAACCAAAAACATCCACTTTAAGTCCCTTCTGAACTACATCAAGGGCTAGTGCCACCCGGTCTTTAATATCCTTTTCCAATTGTCGTTCTAAATTCCGGACAAATTCAGGGTTCCGTAAGTCGAGGTTACTGGCATTCTGGATCACATCATCTTCTGTTTCAATTTTGACGGTGATGATCCATTGGCCATGCTCAATTTTGGGCCTGAGCTCTGTCGATGATTCAAGCAACTCCGCGGTAATATACCCTGTGCCCTTTTCCGGTGCAACGGTAATGGTAGCCATATTGATCTCATCTCTCAGCCATAATAGTCCTCTTGTCACCTTCTCATCAATTCGGCCAACCATCCGATCATCTCTAAAAACGGCCGAACCCTCGAGTGACAAAGTTTGCATCTCACCTTTTCCTTCTTGAGACGGAACTGTTTTGACCATCGGTAATGCCAGATGAATTGAGTCGCTTTCCAACATGTCTAATGCCTCCAGCAAGGTCACATTCAACCCCACTTCCATTTTGGCCAGTTCCTTGAGGGCTTCTGTTGAAGTGTCCCCCAGATGCGGCAAGGCTCCCAAAATCTTTTTTGGGTCTTCTTCTGTGACAAAAACCTTAATCCGAAAGCGGCTATCAGGATAACGCCCAAAAAAGTCCAGGCTCCCCTGAATCCCGTCTTCAGCCAATGATTGACCGATGACAATCAAACCGGTCTGTCCCCAGAACAGCTGCCGGGGGACTTTCATTTGCAGCTTGGATAGGGCATCAGCCACGGTTTTCCCTGTCGCTGCTTCCACATAAAAGGGGGGAGCACCGCCTCCCCCCCCATCTTGTCCTGCGCCCTGAGCCGCTCCTTCAGGAATGCTGAGCTCCACTGCCAGCTCTATTTGATCATCTTTCTTATCAATCCCCACTCCCTGTATAATGGCAAGATCATCAACTTCAATCCGGTCCCAGCATCCGGCCAGCAAGAAAACCTGGCTAAAGATCAACACTGTTAAGCCAAGACCAATCATGTTCCGTCTAACAACGGGGTTCATCTCTGCCAGCCCCCTTGTGTTTGGTTTCGTTTAAAGGTCACCACAAGCAGCAATATAATGAGGGGAAGCAGTGTCTGCACCGAAGTGTTATAGAATGGATAAATGGTGGCCAAGAAATCCTTCAACTCCGTCAGATTATGATCCGACCAGAGGGCAAACACAACCATAAGCAAACCCAAAGGGAAAACCGTCGGCTTATAATTGGATAAATTAAGCCACTGGGCTGTTCCCAGAGCTAAAGCATAATAAAAGACAGTAATTTTCACATACAAACCAGCAATCCAAATGGCCATGACGACGGATTGCAGATTTTCAAAAAAATCGGCAATGCTGATATAGCGGGCTGCATCCACCACCGGATAAATGAGGTTTTCTGTGATCTCGCCAAATACCATTAAAATGAACATATTGGTCAGCACCAGGGTCAACATGACGGCCAATACGGTGAACATCCCCCATTTCAAACCGTTTTCACGGTCGGTCACAAAGGGAAGCATAAATGTGACCAGCAGAAACTCACTGAACCAAGCCTGAGGGGCCTTGGCTCCAAATATTGTCGGCCCAATGCCGTTTTCCAAAACCGGCAATAGCCTGCTTGGATCCATATCACCAATAAGTAAAATAATGAGAAGAATAAGCAAGAAGATGACAATAGGTACAAAAACTAACGCTGTTCTGGCCATGACTTCAAGCCCCCCTCGCACCGCAAGGGCACAAACAAGAACCATACTTCCCAAAACAACCGTTAAGGGTGTTCGCGGCAAAAAGACCCCATCGACAAATTCAGCATATTCTCTTAAGATGATGCCGTTGGAATGCAAGTAGAAAAGGAGATAGATCAAGCCCACAACCTTCCCTGGAAGCAGGCCCAAAATGGAAACACTATATTGAATAATGGTCTCCTGCGGATAATATTGGTTTAACTTGTAAGCAATATACACGGTTAAAAAGCCGACCAGCGACCCCCACACGGGGGAGAGCCACCCATCACGGCCAGCATCAGCTGCTGTAATAGCTGGCACTAACAGGATCGCCGTGGCTGTAATGGCGGGATACATCATGACCGCCATTTCATACGCCGAAATGCGCCCTTTTTCAATCATCACTTACTCCCCTCCTCGGGATGGACCCGGTTTTTGATCATGAGCCTGCCGCTTTCTATTAGCCTGACCAGTCAGGCGGGGACGGGTATCTGAAGCCCATGCCGGGGCGCGCATCAACACATCTTTTATACTGCGCAAATCAACGGGAGCCATGGGTGACAGATAAGGAACGCCAAACGAACGCAAGGTACACAGGTGAATCACAAATGTAATTACTCCTAACACGATGCCTAGGAGCCCCAGTGTTCCGGCTAATAACAGCAGGGGAAAGCGGAGCAAACGAATAGCAAAGGCCGCATTAAATCTGGGGAAGGCAAAATTGGCGATTCCAGTCAGTGCCACCACGATCACCATTGGAGGGGAGACAATCCCCGCCCGCACCGCTGCCTCACCAATAATCAAACCGCCAACAATGCTGACAGCGGCGCCGATTTGCAAGGGCAGTCTGATTCCTGCCTCGCGCAACACTTCAAAGATAACTTCCATGATAAACGCTTCAACCAGCGCTGGAAACGGAACCACTTCCCGGGAGGCAGCCATGGACAACAGCAAGGTTTCCGGCACCATCTCCTGATGAAAAGTTAAAACCGCCACATACATGGAAGGAAGCACCAGAGCAAGAACCACAAAGCCATAGCGCAACCAGCGAATAGCTGTACCAATCATAAAGCGCTCGTAGTAATCCTCGGCTGCCTGCATGAGCATATAGAACGTGGTGGGAGCGACCAGCGCAAAAGGGGAGCCATCCACCAGCACAATCACATGTCCCTCCAATAAATAAGCACAGGCCACATCAACCCGCTCTGTATTTAACAATTGGGGAAAAGGGGAATAGGGGTTATCTTCAATGAATTCCTCAATATTATGGCTGTCTAGGATGGCATCAACCTTGATCCGTTTGAGCCGGTTGGTCACTTCTTGGACAAGGGTAGGATCCACAATGCCCTCTATATAGGCAACCACAACATCCGTTTGCGAATATCTGCCCACTTTCATTAATTCCGTTTTTAATTGAGGGCTTTTGATTCTGCGCCGTAACAAGGAAATATTAACCTGTATGGTTTCGATAAACCCATAACGGGGGCCTCGGACCACTCTCTCAGCAGGAGGCTCTTCCAGAGAACGTTGCTCATATCTTTCTATACCGACAGATAAACCTGACTTGTGCTGATCAATCAAAATGACAGGGTGACCCACCGAGACTTTATCAACCACATCGGCAAAGGTTTGAACCTCACTCACAGTAGAAATGTTGATCCTCTTTTCGAGCAGCTCTTGTATGCAGTGCTTAGGATGAGTCTGGCCGGCCTCCTCTTTCATCAACGGGGCGAGGAGATTATCATTTAATTCTTCAACATTGGACATGCCTTCTATGTAGATCAACAGGGCTTTCGTTTTTCCACTAATAAAAAAGGAACGAAAGACAACATCATAGCAATTCTTGTAAAGTGAACGAAGCACTTGTTCGTTCTCTGTCAAGGAGCCTGATAAAGGTGTTTGCAGTTCTTGCAGATTTAAATGGGGATTGCGTTTGATTTTCTCTTCCAGAGCTTTTGTTTTACGCTCATCAGCTTTGCTCAACCATTTTCTCCATCTGCGCACCACCTCAGACACCTCCCTTCTGCCCTTTTCTCTAGGTTGTGAAGGTGTGTAGCGAATTATGCACAAAAAAAGACTGCTTCCCAAATGTATAGGAAACAGTCTTAAGCGAGCTTTAAAGAGAGTATTCTGTTATAAACCATGATTCTATCAGTCTGTGACCTTGATGCAGCCAGGGTGATCACTGGTCACATAACCGATCTCAGCTGCATCCACACCTTGCTGATGCAACGCTGCCAGAAGCCCTGCTGCGTCCTGTTCATCTGCCGCCATGAGCAAGCCCCCTGAGGTGACGGCATCACACAGGATCCATTGTTCAATCTCATCAATGCCTTCTGCGTAGCTGACACAGTCACTTAACCAGCGGTGATTCGCTTTAGTTCCTCCAGGGACAATACCCTTTTCCGCTAACCTGCGGGTGCCGGGCAAAACCGGAACCTTCGAGTGTTGAATCACCAGGCCAAGCTGACTGCCCTTCGCCATTTCCGCGGCATGCCCCAGCAAGCCGAACCCGGTTACATCGGTGCAGGCATGAACCTTAAAGCCAGCCATCACTTCTGCCGCTGTTTTATTTAAAGCGGCCATCACCTGCATCACCTGTTGTAACTCTTCTTCACTCAGCAAATCCCGTTTGATGGCCGTGGT
This sequence comes from Caldalkalibacillus uzonensis, assembly GCF_030814135.1. NCBI lineage: Bacteria > Bacillati > Bacillota > Bacilli > Caryophanales > Bacillaceae > Caldalkalibacillus > Caldalkalibacillus uzonensis. The sequence goes on from NZ_JAUSUQ010000009.1 coordinate 182,490, forward strand.
TTGGATGCCGACACCGATGGGTTTGGTCAACAGGAGACGGTCTCCCGGTTTGGCCCCAGCATTTTTGAGCACCTTTTCGGGATGGACGACACCTGTACAAGCCAGGCCAAATTTGGGCTCTGCATCATCGATGGAGTGCCCCCCTACCAGGGTGGCCCCTGCCTCGGCGACTTTATCCGCCGCCCCGCGCAGGATGTCAGCCAGGATCGACTTGTCCAGCTTCTTGACCGGGAAGCCGACAATGTTCAGCACAGCCAGCGGCTTGGCGCCCATGGCGTAAATATCACTCAGTGAGTTGGCCGCAGCAATCTGCCCGAACATATAGGGATCATCAACAATAGGGGTGAAAAAGTCGACGGTCTGAACCAAGGCCAACTCGTCTGTCAGCCGGTAAACGCCGGCATCATCAGAGGTATCCAGACCCACAAGCAGATTGGGATCAGGAATCGTTGCTGGCAGATGACGCAACACGTGCGCCAGGTCCTCAGGACCAATTTTGCACCCTCATCCACCCTTGGAGGAAAGGGCGGTTAATTTCACTTTTCCATCCGCCACACCGCTCACTCCTTTCACGCTTAGATTTACACACCCTGGTTGGGCAGCAGCCATCCATAAGATCAGGCTGACCTCCACCTTCTCCCTCTGCCGTCACCCCCTTGCAACCTCTGCTGGCCGGACAAAGTGGCTTCTTTACACCAGGGAGAAGAGCGGGCTTTTCTTCATCAGCCACGAAGCCAGTTCAGAATTTAACAGCAGAGTCTGGCCCGTTTCCCAAGGCAGAAAGAAGAGGACGTGAACCATGAGAAAGACCACAATGGCCATTTGTAAAGCGCCGACCAAAAGTCCCAGACTCCGGTTCGCCAAATTGAGGCCAGGCAAGCGGCTGATGCCATCTAAGATGCGAAAAATCACATGTAAAACAAGTTTGGTGGTGAAAAACAAGAGGATAAAGGCTAAGGCCCCGTAGAAAATACCCTCTGCATTTAGCACAGCCAGCCAGATCCATTCTCCCTCCAGCTGACTGAGTGGATAGGGGATCCACTCTTTCAGGAGAGGTTCCAGTTGTCCCTTGTAGCGGAAAGCCACAATAACAGCGACAATAAAACTGACCAGCCTGGCTGTGTGCATAATAAATCCTCGCCGGTACCCTATCACCATGCCGATGAACAACAGACCGACAATGATGAAATCCAGTATGTTCATGTCTGCTTACCCCTTGTTTCAGCCTCAATCAATTTGATCAGATCTTCATACTCCTGCTGCAGTTTAAAATATTCATCCGCCAGGTTAACAGCGGTTAAAACCGCCGTTTTAGTTGTATCTAATGAGGGATTTTTAGCGGACAGCTCTCTCATCTTTTCATCAACATAGTGAGCAACCTCCTTCATATACGCCTCGGAGGCTTCTCCTTTTAACGTATATTTTTGGCCGAAAATCTCCACGGTTACTTTCCTCACCGGATCTTTTCGCACTAAAAATCCCTCCCAACCTCTGCTTTTTCTATCTTAACATGGCGCCCCATTCTTCGGCCAGTCTCTCAACAATGCGTTGATGAACCTCTTGCACCTCTTCATCCGTCAAAGTGCGTTCGGGATCAAGATAAGTGAGGGAGAAAGCGATGCTCTGCTTGCCTGCCTCAATCCCTTCTCCTGTATACACATCAAAGACATGGACATGTTTCAGGAGCGGAGCCCCTGCGTCCTTGATTGTGCTCAACAGGTCACCAGCAATCACCTCTTGGGCAACCACCACCGCCAAATCCCGCTGAATGCTGGGGAATTTGGGCAAGGGATCGAAAGTGACCTGACCGGGCAGGTGCTTGAACAACCGCTCGATATCCAGTTCAAAGGCGTACACCTCATTTAATTCCAATTGCCGTTCCACATGAGGGTGGATTTGGCCCACAAAGCCGATGCGCTCCCCACCAATCACCATTTCCGCTGTCCGTCCAGGATGATAGTGTTCCCGCTCCACTGCTTTAAACTGAACACCCTGGATGCCTAACTTATGCAGCAATCCTTCCACTACGCCTTTAGCCACGTAGAAATCAACAGGCACCTTCACATGTTGCCAAGGATGGGATTGCCACAAACCGGTCAGCACACCAGCCACCACTTCCTTCTCCCGGGGCAATTCACGCAAATGTGTCTCTTTTGTTAAAAACGTATGGCCTATTTCAAACAGAAATATATCTGTTTGCTTGCGGTTCTTATTATATTGTACCACTTCCAACAGACACGGGATCAATGTGGTCCGCAAATGACTGCGCTCCTCACTCATGGGCATGGCCAGCTTAATCGGTTGTACCTCTTCTGAAAACCAGCTTCCCCAAGAGGCAGAGTACTCATTGGTCAGCGAGTAAGTGACCACTTGGTTTAATCCGGCTGCTTGTAAAAAACGCTTAATCTGCTGCCGCAAACGCTGCAAAGGTGTGCGTGAACCGGGAGTTGTCCGGCCGGCCGGCAAGGTGGTTGGGATCTGATCGTAACCATACAGACGGGCAATTTCTTCTATTAAATCCTCTTCGATGCTAATATCGGACCTGCGGGTAGGGATTTCCACGTTTATTTCGTGACCTAGATTGTCATAATCAAAGTTCAGGCGGTCGAGAATGGCCGTCACCTGTCCCGTGGAAAGCTCCGTCCCCAGCACGTTGTTCAATTTGACCAGATGCAGGGAGACGCGCTGGCGCTGAAAATCTTTAACTTTTTGCTGGGCAGTGCCGGAGAACACCGTGCCGCCAGCTAACTCTGCCAAAAGAGCAGCCGCCCGGTCACACGCCTCCCTCACCCTCTCGGGATCAACACCTTTTTCAAAACGGGTACTGGCTTCAGAACGTAAGCCTAACGTTTTAGACGTGGTGCGAATGGAGAGGCCGTCAAAATACGCCGATTCCAGAATCACATCAGTCGTTTCTTCCGTCACTTCTGAATTGGCCGCCCCCATCACACCAGCGACAGCAATTACTTTTTCGGGATCGGTGATCAACAGCATCCCTTCTTCGAGGGCCCGTTCCTGATCATCCAGGGTGACAACCATTTCCCCTTGCCGGGCTTGGCGGACAATAATCTGGCCGTCTTTGACGCGGCTCGCATCAAAGGCATGCAAAGGCTGTCCATATTCAAGCATGACATAGTTGGTCACATCCACCACATTGTTAATGGGACGGACACCGGCAGCAATCAGGTAATTTTGCAGCCAGATAGGTGAAGGGCCGATTTTCACCCCGGTTACTTTACGGGCCACATAATAGGGACACAGCTCCGGTGCGTCAAGCTGGACCGTTACTTCTGAATCGGTTCTCGTCCCGCTCTCGGTCAGCTTGATCTCTGGCAACCTCACTTCCCGGTCCAAAATTGCGGCCACCTCATACGCAACTCCTAACATACTTAAACAGTCAGAACGGTTAGGAGTCAGTCCCAGTTCCAGCACGGCATCATCCAAGCCCAGGTAGCTCAAGGCGTCTTCCCCCACTTGGGCATCTTCGGGCAAGACCATGATCCCTTGCTTATGTTCATCCGCAATAAAACGTTCATCAATACCCAGCTCCTGAGCGGAACAAATCATTCCCTCTGAGACTTCACCACGTAATTTGGCTTTTTTAATCTTAAAGTTGCCGGGCAAAACAGCCCCTACCTTGGCTACAGGCACTTTTTGACCCTGGGCTACGTTTTTGGCTCCGCACACAATCTGTACAGGTTCCCCTTCTCCCAAATCAACCCGGCACACGCTTAACTTGTCCGCATTGGGATGCTGCATCCGCTCTTGGACATAACCGATCACAACCTCTTTTATTTCCTCGCCGCGTTTGATCACCTGCTCCACTTCAATACCGGACCGGGTTAATTTTTCAGCCAGTTCCTCAGGTGAGATATCACTCAAGTCCACATATTGGCTTAACCAGTTATAGGATACCAGCATGCTACTTCCTCCCTCTCTTCATTCACTATATTCGCCCGAATTGGCTTAAGAAACGTCCATCATTGGTGTAAAAGTGACGGATGTCATCAATCCCGTACTTCAACATGGCAATGCGCTCCACACCCATGCCAAACGCAAAACCGGTATACTTATTGGGGTCATAACCTGCCCGTTCCAGTACCCAGGGATGAACCATACCCGAACCCAGGATCTCAATCCAGCCGCTGTGCTTGCAGACCCGGCACCCTGTTCCGCCGCACAAGATACATGAAATATCTACTTCCGCACTGGGCTCAGTAAAGGGGAAAAAGCTTGGGCGTAGGCGGATCTGCTGGTTTTGCCCGAACATTTCCCGGGCAAACTGTAACAAGATTCCCTTTAAGTCACTCATGCTTACGCCTTCATCCACATATAAACCCTCAATTTGCATAAATTGATGGGAATGAGTGGCATCATCTGTATCACGGCGGAACACTTTGCCCGGACAGATGATTTTAACGGGCACTTGCCCTTTCATTGCCTCCATGGTACGCACCTGCACAGGGGATGTATGGGTTCGTAGCAGAATCTCTTCAGTAATATAAAAAGAGTCCTGCATGTCCCGGGCGGGATGGTTTTTGGGCAAGTTTAACGCTTCGAAGTTGTAGTAATCAGACTCCACCTCTGGGCCTTCGGCAATTTTAAAGCCCATGCCCAAAAATATGTCCTCGATTTGTTCAATCACACCGTTTAACGGATGGGTTGTGCCTTCCCGGACCGGACGTCCCGGCAGGGTCACATCCACTTTTTCCTGCTGCAATTTTTCTTCCAGTTGCTTTTGTTCCAACTCACGGATACGCGCTTCCAACTCTTCTTCAATTTGGCGGCGAATTTCATTCGCCAGCTGACCCACTTTGGGGCGCTCTTCTGCCGGGAGGGCCCCCATACCCCGCAGCACTTCGGTAATCGGGCCTTTTTTGCCCAAGTACTTCACTTTGACCTCCTGTAATTGCCTTACTTCTTGTGCAGCACCGATTTGAGCCAATGCCTCATCTTTTAAGGCAAGCAGTTTATCTTGCATCTTGTCCACCCTTTCTTAAGTGATTGTGTTTTTGATCAACAGACTCATTCCAACTCAACTTTTTCCCTAAAACAGAAAAAAGTCTCTCCCTTTTAAGGGACGAGACTTCGCGGTACCACCCTTGTTAGCCAAACATTAAATCGGTTTTGGCATGTCTTGCTGCCACAAAACTTCTGGCTCACTTCATTGGCATAACGGAATTGACCCGGTCACTGCTACCCCGTTTCCTTAAGCGGAAAGGCTCACAGGACAGCTCCGGAGGGAATTCAACAGCTTCCACCTTAGAGATGCTTCCAGCCCAAGGCATCTCCTCTCTTGAAGGGGAGAGGACTGTCTACTCTTCTCCTTCACAGCTGATCACCATATGTTGTTGTAATAGGCACATATACTCATATTCAGAGATTTATTATAAGCAAAAAATACAACTTTGGCAAATCTAACCGGCTTCTTCTTTAACAAGGAAGGTCATTCATGCGTAAATCCGCTCCAACACCCGATCAGTCACCTGCTCCGGAGAACCGTCATATACTTTATGGCCCTGCGACAAGCCAATAATACGGTCGCAGTATGTTAAAGCCAGATTTACATCATGCAGATTCAGAATGGTAGTCATCTGTTCGCTGTGATGAATCTCTTTAATCAAATCCATGACCTGTCTGCTGGTCACAGGGTCCAGACTGGCCACAGGCTCATCCCCCAAAAGCAGCTTGGGCTTTTGCATCATCACCCTGGCAATGGCCACACGCTGTTGCTGGCCACCGCTTAACTGATCCACACGTTTGTGGGCCAAATGGCCAATGCCGACTCTCTCCAGAGCAGCCATGGCCTGCTCTTTCTCCTGGGCAGAGATGATACCCAGTACATTTTTCCAGAAGGGACGGTAGCCAAAACAGCCCAACACACAATTTTGCAGAGCTGTTAAACGGGGAATCAAATGAAACTGCTGAAAAATCATCCCCATTTCCCTCCTGGCTTGGCGCAATGCTTTGCCGGACAGTTTGGTCATCTCCCTGCCGTTCCAGTTGACTCTGCCTGTGGTGGGTTTGACCAACTGATTAATGCAGCGTATCAGGGTCGACTTGCCGGCCCCACTGCGCCCTAAAATACCAACAAACTCTCCGGGCCTGATTTCAAGATGGATATCCTGCAAAGCTTGCTCTTTCTTCTTATCTGTATGATAGATCATCGTCAACTGTTCAATGACCAGCGCCATGATGGGCCTCCCTGTCGCACAAGGTCTTTGTCACTTTGTGCTGCCAAAAACCGCACAAAAACAAATGCTAAATCACTCGCTGGCGGATCAAACCCCCGACCATATCCACCAGAATCACCAGCAGCATGACAAAAATCACGTACGTGGTGACATCTGCATATTGAAACGTACGGAAGGAATTAAACAGTAACTGGCCGATACCGCCCCCGCCCAGAAAACCCAAAATAACGGAGGAGCGGATGGCCACTTCAAAGCGGTAAAAGTAATGGGAGAGGACATTGGGAATAATCTGTGGCAGAATGCCATACAAAGCAACCATCGCCCGGCCCAACCCCACAGAGCGGACTGCTTCCTGCGGACCTTTGTCACTGGCTTCCACCAGTTCGGCAATCAATTTGCCCAGCACACCGATATTATGGAGCAAGATGGCCATCACAGCAGGAAAGGGCCCCGGTCCGATGGCCATCACCAGAATCAGTCCGATGACGATATCCGGAATGGAACGCAAAAAGCTGAAAATCCCCCGGGTCAGTTGATATAACAGGCTGTTGGGGGAAGTGTTGGCTGCCGCCAGGAAGCTGAGGGGGAGCACAATGAACAGAGCCAAAAACGTCCCCAAAAAAGCCATTTGTAACGTCATTAATATGGCATTAAAAGCAGAACCGGACCGTTCCCAATTGGGCGGAAACCACAAGTCAAAGATCTCTTTAAACCGCCATAACGAATCGATCAGTTTGGGCAGATTGAAACCGGTCCCTACCGCACTCCAGACGGTAAGGACCCCCAACATAACTGCAATCAAGATGTTACGGACTGTTAACCACATGGATGGTTCACCTTAATCCAATTTACCCGTTTCTCTCATCACTTTACGGATTTCATCATAATGTTCATCGCTGGTTGTGGTAAATCCGGTGGCGCCAAAACCGCGCAAAATTTCTTCATCATCGATATTGACAAAGGTGTCCTGAATCAGTTGTATCAGTTCTTCATCCACTTCGGCAGAAACAGCCCATGGGTATTGGTACAACGGCTCTGATTCCCAAATCACTTTAAACTGGTCTTCATCCAGCTTGCCTTGCTTGATCAAAGTATTAAAATAAGCGCTGTCGATGGCCCCTGCATCCACATGCTTGTTTTGCACTGCTTGCCCGGTGGCATCATGGGATCCCAGGTAGCGCACATCTTTAAACTGATGGTTGTTCTCGTCCTCAAACACACCCCGTTCTTTTAGTTCCACACTGGGAACCAAGGAACCGGACGTTGAGTTAATATCACCAAAGGCAAAGCTGACGTTTGCGGCATCCGCAACCAATTCATCCAGCGTATCCCATGGTGCATCCACATGGGTGATAATATAAGAATGATAATAAGGCTTGCCATCAATCAACTGCGTGACAATGGCTTGGGCCCCAGAGCGCTCATTGGCGATGACATAAGTGGACGGCCCCAGATAGGCCATTTGGATATGGTGGAAATTTAAAGCTTCAACCACCGCGTTGTAATCCGGATAGACTTCAATCTCAACATCATAGGGCAAGGCCTCATCAAGAATGGCTTCCAGCTTTTGCATAGGGACTTCATAATCCCCTTCGGTCAAGGCAGGAATCACCCCGATTTTAAACACCTCAAATGACGTGTCAGCGGCAGCGTCATCTCCCTCTCCCTCAGGCACTTCCTCATTGTTTGGTACCGCTTGTTCATTAGCTGTACCGCAGGCAGTTAAAAGCAGAATAAAGGCAAACAAGATAATCGCTACTCTGTGTTTCATGCTCTCTCCTCCTATCCCATATGCTCATCTATCGCCCTAAACAAGGCCAGATAACGGTCAATTTCCCGCTCCGGGTTAAAATGCTGCTGAAACTGGGCTTTGGCGTTGTTCACCATCTGCAGGGTTTGTTCAGGATTATCCAATAACTGCAAGACCAAGTGGACAAATTCCTTAGGCTGTTCATATAGAAAGCCTGTTGCCCCATGGGTGATGACACCCCGGTTGCCTGCGTTATTGCGGGCAATAACAGGAATGCCAAGGCCCATAGCTTCGCATAGGGCAGCGGACTGCCCCTCTTCCAGGGAACTGTTAACCACCACATCTGCCTGGGCATATATCTCACCCATTTGTTCAAAGGGAACTGGTTCAAGGTACTGCAAAAAAGGATTATCCCGGCATGCAGCCTGGACACCACGGACTACATCCTGTTCCAGACGTTCACCGATCACCGTCACTTTTAAACCTGGGAGTTGAGTGGCCAATTGCTGCCAGGCAGCCAAGAGATGGAGTACATCTTTGACCTTTCTCAGACCTGAAGGCAATAAGATGTGATACCCCTTGCTAAGTGCTTCATCCCGGCTGAATACCGGTTGTACTTTTTCCGCCGGGGGCAACACAATTCCCTGGGGCACCACCACTGATTTATCTGCCCACCGGCCATTCAGACGGGCAACAATCCTTTTCGCTTCCTCGCTAAACAGTGTGATGGCCCCTGCCTGATCAAGCACCCTCTGAACAACCGCCGGTATGTCAGCATTTATCCATTGTGCAAAATCCACATGAATATCGGTTCCTCCCATGGTGAGCAGATACTCATGAGGCAGTGTACAGCCTGACTGTTCCAGCCAGGAAGCAAACCGTGTGACATGTAAAATATGAATCCATGTACCCTCACGGAGCTCAGTATACAGTGCCTTTCAGTCCAGTCCCTCTGTGTAAGCCAAAACAGTGACCTGAAATCCCCGGGCCCGGTAGCCGGCAGCGATCCGCCGGGCTGTGACGGCATTGCCCCGTGCTCCAGAGATATATGGGGTTAAAAATAAAATCCGCTTTGCCATAACCAATTATAATACACCTCTTCACTTTTTGTCATACTTAATGCTTACCATGCTTTTGACATTGAATGTGATAAAGTAAAATGCCTGCAGCGACACTGACGTTCAAAGATTCAGCATGTCCAAAGATGGGAATTTTAACGTTATCATCCGCCAACTGCTGCAGGGCGGGATCGACACCTTGGGCCTCGTTGCCCACTAACAAAGCTACTTTCTGTTTTTCTGTCACCTTTAACTCACGCATGTCAACGGCCTCTCTGACATCTGTGCCGATCACCAGCCACCCTTCCTTTCTCAACTCCGGAATAAGATTGATTAAATCATCTGAGTAAAAAGGAAGGTGAAACACAGCCCCCTGGGTGGAACGCAACACCTTCCCTGACAAGGGATCGGTCGTTCCTTTTCCCAGTATAACAGCGTCCACCCCGGCCGCCGCTGCTGTGCGGATCATCGTCCCCAGATTACCGGGGTCCTGGACGCTGTCCACTAAAAGCAGCATGTCCCCCTCATGGATATATTGCTTGAAGGGGGGAAACACCGGCCGCCTTACAGCCAAAATAATCCCTTGAGGCGTTTGTGTCTCAGCAAGACTGTTAAATAAAGACCGGGGCAAAAGAAAGGTCCTGATCCGGTGTTCCTCCGCTACTCGGATCCATTCACCCGCCTTATCATAATCCTCACTGATGATCATGTCAACAACAGAACAACCGGATGTAAGAGCCTCTTGCACCAAATGTTCTCCCTCCACCAGAAAGAGACCGGCCCGTTCCCGTCCTTTTTTAGTCGCTAACTTTTTCCACTCTTTGAAACGCGGATTGTGTTTGGAACAAATCTCTTGCACCATATATGATCCTCCCTGATCTTAGTTTGGCCGTACATACTCCCAGGTGATGCAGATCATAATAAAGTTAAGCAATGAAATGCTGAACCTTATGCACTGACTAAATCTTTACGATTAATATCATGAAACGGAGGGCCTGTCCATGGATCTCAATTTGCGTGAAGCGATTAAGAATAATATGTCCGGCAGTGATGAAGCCCAGATCCGCCACACCATTGTGGATGCCATTCAGAGTGGGGAAGAAAAAATGCTTCCCGGACTGGGTGTTTTGTTTGAGTTAATGTGGCAAAATGCCGACCAAGATACACAGCAGGAAATTTTACAATACATTAAAGCCGGTTTGCAGTAACAGAAAAATTTTAAACTTGGCATCAGAATAAAAAGTGATACCCAAGGCCGCCAACCATTGGGTATCACTTTTATGATGCATAGATTACACTATCCACGCAACTGTTTAACAGTAGCCCAATCCAAACGTTTAATCACTTCCACCAAAAGCTGCACAGTATGTTCAAAATCATCCCGGTGCAATATAGCTGCATGACTGTGAATGTAGCGGGTAGCCACTGTAACTGCCAAGGACGGAACACCGTTACCCGTCAGATGCATCTTACCTGCATCTGTGCCTCCGCCGGCCATTGCATCAAACTGATAAGGAATATTGTTTGCTTCTGCCACTTCGACCACCAGATCCTTTAATCCCTTATGAGCAATCATGGACGCATCGTACAATACAATTTGCGGACCTTCACCGATCTTGGACAGGGCTTCCTCAGGCTTGATCCCTGGGGTATCCCCGGCAATGCCCACATCCACGGCAAAGGCAATATCAGGCTGGATATGGTGGGCGGAGGTTTGGGCTCCTCTTAAGCCAACCTCTTCCTGGACGGTGCCTACACCAAACACCTGGTTAGGATGATCTTCATTTTTGAGACGCTTGAGCACTTCAATGGCAATGGCACAGCCAATACGGTTATCCCAGGCCTTAGCCATCAACAGCTCCGGTTTCTTCATCACAGTAAATGGGCAGATTGGAACCACAGTATCCCCGGGACGTACACCCCATGATTCCGCTTCCTCTTTGCTGGAAGCACCAATATCGATAAACATGTCCTTTTTATCCACAGGTTTTTTGCGTGCTTCGGCCGGTAAAATGTGCGGAGGCTTGGAGCCGATCACACCTTCAATTTCCCCTTCCCGGGTGACAACCAACACGCGCTGGGCCAGCATCACCTGCTCCCACCAGCCCCCAAGGGTTTGGAATTTGAGGAACCCCTTCTCAGTAATCTGCGTTACCATAAAGCCGATCTCATCCAAGTGACCGGCCACCATCACCTTTGGTCCGTCTGCCCGCCCTGTTTTTCTGGCAATCAGGCTGCCTATATTGTCCGTTTCAACAGCATCAGCATAAGGCTCTATCCAGCGTTGCATCACCGTGCGTACCTCTCGTTCATGGCCTGGGGCGCCAGGTGTTTCAGTCAATTCTTTAAACATGCGCAAAGTTTCATCCAATTGTGTCATGCTAATTCCTCCCAATCCAATGTATCTGTTGCCTAATTATACCTAATGATGGAAGGTGCTACAAGTTGCCCATCGTACTGTTATACGTGTCAACTCAAATAAAAATCTTACCGAACATAAATTGATCACTCATTAAAAAATCTAACCCAAACACCATGAAATGGTGAGAGAAAGGCATTGCCTCTTGGTTCCCTCACCTCTTCTCGCCATCAGGCTGTCAAGGGCGGCGTAGCCGTCGCCTAGCGATTGCTGTAAGCAACCCTTGACAGAACGATAGGCGAGAAGGGAAAATAAGGGAAGAGGCAAGCCTGCTAGGCATGGATGGTGTATTTAGCCTTGTCAGCCAAGGGTGTCTGAGGTCCTTCAGCTAACAAGGTTTCCAAAGATCGATGCATCTCCATCGGATTCAGGGCTTGCCTTTTTTTTTATCAACGCTTCTTGTTTATGTGGCAGAAGTACTCCTTTTTCGATGAGGCGGTCAAATGGCGTTTTTGCCTGATCGTAGCGCTTTTTCACTTTTGCTCCGTTCCGCTGTTTTTCAACTACCTTACGCATGG